>JAUNSB010000119.1:0-12637 GCA_030539375.1 Prevotella sp. | reverse complement strand
TGTCACTTCTTTTGGGGCTCCGAAAGTGACAACTTTTTCTAGTATAAGTCACCCACAAAATATTTTATGCAAAAATGGGTTAAACATACTTTACTCTCATTTATTTTTTGTATTTTTGCAACGTTTTTAACGCATAGAAACAGTAACGTTTTAATACATTCGATAAATAACAATGAAATTTCTGAATTTATTTGCCGTGCTCGCAATAATGACAGCATGCAACAACAATGTAAAACAACAGGAGAATATGGCAGCAACAGACAAGACTATGAACATTGACATCAATGGCTTTGCGTGGACCCGACAGCCGGAGAGCTACGCAATTAAAGGAGATACGGTTGAGGTTATCACCAAACCTAAGACTGACCTGTGGCAGCGCACCTACTATCATTTTCAGAACGACAATGCCCCTGTGTTCCAGATGGAGACCGAAGAGAAATTCTTCAGTTTCATTGTAAAGACTGACTTCTCCGACAGCCATCACCGTTTCGATCAATGCGGCGTGGTGCTTTACCTCGACAGCGAGAACTGGCTGAAAGGAAGTGTGGAATATGAGAATGAAGAGTTTCAGCATCTTGGAAGCGTAGTGACAAACGGAGGCTATTCTGACTGGGCTACGACAGCCATAGACGCAAAGGTAAAGACGATGTGGTACCGACTTTCACGCCGCGAGGACGACTACTGCATAGAATGTTCCAACGACGGTGAGAAATTCACGCAAATGCGCGTCTGTCACCTGCATAAGGGCGGCGGGAAAATCCGTTTCGGAATATATGCCTGCTCTCCTGAAGATTCGTCGTTCAAGGCTGTATTCACCGACATGAAGCTGACCGAATGTGCATGGAAAGCCCACGACGGTCAGCAACCGGATTGATAACGAAGAAAAGCATAAAAAAGATGAAAGAGATTACCAACAGACTTTTTGCCCTGCAAGACACGGCTTACAGGGATTTTCATGCAAAACTGATACCCGATATCGACCGGGAATGTGTCATCGGCGTGAGAACTCCACAGCTGCGGCAGTTGGCAAAGGAAATAATAAAGGAGGGCAAGGGAGACACCGTGCTTCAGGCACTGCCGCACAAATACTATGACGAGAACAACCTTCACGGTTTTATACTCTCGGAACTGAAAGACTATGACAGGACAATTGCGGAGCTTGACCGCTTCCTGCCGTATGTGGACAACTGGGCAACATGCGACATGATGCACCCCAAAGCGTTTAAGAGAAAGGACACGCACCAACGGCTGCTGGAGGACATCGACAGATGGATGGCTGACGCACACCCATTTACAGTAAGGTTCGGGATAGGCATGCTCATGGCGCATTTTCTTGACGACGGGTTCAGCACAGAATATCTCGACTGGGTGGCAGCAATAGAGTCGGACCACTACTATGTAAAGATGATGGTGGCATGGTATTTCGCCACTGCCCTGACAAAACAATACGAAGCGACACTGCCGTATATAGAACAGCAGCGGCTGCCACTATGGACACACAACAAGACGATACAGAAAGCTGTGGAAAGTCTCAGAATAACTGACGAACAGAAACGGTATCTGCGCTCGCTGAAAAGGAAATAGCGTCCGCCGGCTCCAGTTTCAATCCCCAATTTATAGAATCTGCAGCAGCCTTACGGCAATGGAGATGCAAAGGGCAATAGCTGTCAGCGACAGAAACGCCAATATCATGACTTGCCAAACGCTGGTGTCGGCAGGAATTGATATTTCATCCATGCCTTGCGGACGACGCTCCACATCGTGGTTCATACACAGCCGCGCGGTCTTCATCATAGCCTTGTCGCACGTAGCCTCAGCCATGCTGCACATCAGCACTCCAAATGAATAGATGTCGCAACGGATGTCGGACTTGGCGTTAGGCAAAAACAGTTCGGGAGCAATGTAGCCGGATGTGCCTCCGGGAGCTTTCAGTATATTGAACGTATCATTGTCAGACAGGCTGAAGTCTATGAGCTTTATGTTCATTCCCTTGTGAGTAACCATGATGTTCGACGGTTTCAGGTCGCGATGGATGGTCTGTTTCTTGTGCATATAGCCCAGCACATCGATGAGCTGACCGACAAATTTTCTTGCCAGGGGCTTAGTCAACAGTCCTTTTCCCATAAACGACTCAAGCGTCTCTCCGTCTATATACTCAAGAATGATGGCAGGTCCGAGCTCCTCCAGTTCCTCCCACCCTATGGTGCGGCAAATATTGGTGTGCTCAAACTGTAGTCCGATTTCAAACTCCTTATTCAGCGCCACCCGATACAGCGAAATGTACAGATAGTCCTTTTTAAGACATTTCAGCATGTAGGTCTTGCCAAAACGCCTTGCCCTAAACAACCGCGTGTATCCCGACTTTGAGACATAACATTCCTTGATGTCACTGAATCCCGTAGCCACGGGAGCAATGTCACTCAACGACACGCTGACATCATCCAAGAAATCTGATGAAATATTTTCCCCTGTCATTATTTTGCGAGTATTCTGATTACATTAAGTCCACCGTTTCGCCCTGCAATGAACGGCTTGGTGTTTTCGCCGTCACGCACGATAAACGGCACCAACAAAGGCTGGTGCATAATGAAACAGCCAGTAACGAAACGATCGCCGGGAATGAGCTTGCTGTTTCTTGAAGCCATTACCTCAAAAACGCTGTCGCCGAGATATTTCAGCGTCAGCAGTCTGTTGGGGCTCCAGCCTATCTCCACCATCTGCCCGCATTCCATTTCGCCACTTGTCAACTGACATGCGTTGAAAAACGAAGAGTTATACCTGGTGTTGGTCTTCAGCCACGTCACAAACTGGTCGAAGTTCTCATAGCCGATATATCTTGCCAATATGTCGAGTGTAAACTTACGTGTCTTGTGGGTGTCGTTTACATATCCCCATATCCGTTTCAGAGTTGAAGGCGACACGGTCTCACCCTGTATTCTCTTGAGTACAACTGAAAACTCATCAAAGTCAGTGGTCGTAGACAGCAGTCTGCCGTATTTCTTTTCCACCCTCGATTTCAATTCTTCTATTTCTGGAATGCTCATATTATTCTTATTTTGAAATATTTTCAAATTTTCCCCAAACAGGATGACGTCTGTATTGGGATATACTGCTTTCAGGCACATGCAGGCGGCACTGTTTCAGCAGTTCATAGCTGCTGCTGAACGTTTCGTCATTGCATACCGGAGGAATTGCCGCCGGCAGCCAGATGTCGGCAAGCGGACAGCCGTCAAAGGCAAAAGCCCCTATGAGATTAGTGGCACTGCCAAGACGAATCTCCGTAAGACTTGTACACGACTGGAACGTTGCCTGAGGAATGGTGGCGAGATTGTCGGAGACAACAACCTTCTGCACGCTGCTGCCACAGAATACTGCCCTGCCTATACGGGTAATATTGTCATTCATGGTGAAGTGTGTGATACGGCTGTTGCGGAAGGCATAGTCACCAATGGCGGTCACTCCGGCAGGCAATGAGTATTCACCTTTTCTGCCTATAGGAAACCACAGAATGCCAGTGACACCAGCATCAAACAGCACACCGTCGACGCTCTTGAAACTGCGGTTGGCAGGCGACACCTTGATTTCCTCAAGCGAAGTGCAGCCATCAGAAGGAGTCACCGCTGTAACTTCGGCAGGAACAGTTATGGATGTCAGCGAGGAACAGTCTTGAAAAGCCTGCTCCTCAATAGTCTTCACAGTATTTGGCAGCAGCACATTTTTCAGTTTATGCAGATTTTGAAACATTCCATACCCCACTACATCATTTTTCATATTCCTTGATGGGATATAATTACTGCCGCCTTCAACAAAAGTCACGTCAGTGAGGTTGATGTCGACGAGACTTCCGTCCGTTTCCTTGCCATAGAAGTCCATTCCTGCCATTTCCCTGAGAGTCCGTATGTCGTCACCGTTCATAAAGCCAGAGAATGAAAGCGAGGTGTAATCCATACGGTCGCCGCCAAGCAGTTCTGCCAACATTCCCGGTTGGGATACAGATACGGCATTGCCTGTTGTTATGTCAAGGATAGCTCCCTTCGCCTCTCCCACGGCATTGACGGCGTATGGAGTGATTTCGAGGTCGGCATTCTGCTCCAATCCTCTCATGGTAATGTAAACGGTGTTGCCTGGAGTGTCGGACTGGTCTGACTCGTCCGACGGGTCCGAAAGACTGGCAATATCGGCAATATGCTTTGTCACATTGCCGCTTTTTACATTGCGCACATTACATCCTGCCTCAATGATGTCTTCACCGCCATTATCCTCTATCCTGAACGAAGCTATCAGGCTTGCCGGTCCTTGAGCGAGAGGAGTGAGCCGAGATATTACTGGCACTACATTGGGGAGAGTTTCAAACTGTCTGGTTTCGCTTACCATTTCCACCCTGCCATTACTGCCTTTCAGTCTGAAACAGTAGCTGCTGCCCGGTTTCAGCCCTTTCAGTAAGTATTCCACCTCATTTTCCCCTGCAGATAATACAGGAGACGAAAATACAGTGTTGCCCGCCTGCCACCATTCAAAACACAAGTTAGGCAAACCATTGCCGCCATTGTCCGATATGGCTCCTGCGAGCACAGCCTCCGTACGTGTTATCCCCACTGCATCGGCAACGGTTAATTCCGGTTGCGGATTGTGCGGTTCATCGTATGCCTGACATCCAGCCATCACAACAGCCAATATTGATAAAATCACAGCGTTATGTCTCATTTCTTTCCAAGTCTTATTCCAACACCTATATTCATTTGCCATTGCCTGCATTTTATGTTTGATGCCGACATCAGAACGGCAAGCCTGTCGCTGTGCCACATCAGTCCAGCCTCCATTGACACACCTTTACTGCTATGGTCGCTGCACAGAGCCCAGCCGTTGCCTTCCGACCGGTCAAGCTGCCATGCTGTAGACGCCTTGCCGTAGCCGGCACCCTCGAAAACGTACAGCTGTTTGCTGATGCGGTGAATCAATCCGGCAGTAAGTATTAAGTTTGCCTGGCGCTTCTCCCCATTATAGAACGGCAAAACCTCACTGTCCTTGACATATCCGTCAGAATTAACCTCAATTTCTGTGGTTCCTATGCTGCAGAAGTTGGACCGTGCATGGAGAAACAGTCCGTGACGCTTCACAGTGGCGATAAACAGTCCCACCGACGGTCCGCCCCTGTGCAGCGATGCTGTTGCCATGATATAGCTGGAGCGCGGCAGCGGCGGACGCCGGTATTTCACGGCAATGGTGTCGCGCAGGGTTTGCGTCAGCACCACTGTGTCGTGTACCTCCGTTATTTCAGGCTGCGGGCATTTCACTTTCATCACATAACATACATGACTTTCCAAGGCAGACTTAAAGCGATAGTTGCGCATCACTCCCCATTCGGGATGCTTCAGTGTTATCTGCATTGTTCCGGCAGGCAGATACAGCCATATCTCGCCCACCTCGTCGACACGCTTTACAATGCCCAAGGGTGTGGAAAAGACAAAATCCATTGGAGCCTCCACTTTAAGCAGGGCACAAGCCTGTCCGTTAAGGTCGCGCACAGGCGAGATGAATGCGCTGACATCATTGGCTTGCTGGCTCACAGAAATCACCGAGAACTTCTGCGCAGCACACGGCACCGCCATTGTCAGCATCAGCAAAAGTCCTAAAACACTTAGCCCTCCTAACACTCCTACTTTTCCTACCATTTTTACACCCTCCCCATCATTCAAAATTAAAGTCCTTAATGCCAATTATATCATTGTCTCCTCTCACGGCAGAAGACGGCTGCCACGTCCTGACATGAATCAGCGGCATCGCCCTGTCGCGGAAATCCCACAGCAAAAAAAGATAACCATTGTCTGAATATCTGTCGCTTGTGTATTTCTGTTTCAGGCTAACTCCATATATTCCCTCCATCGTGGGATGGCGCATGATATGGAAATCGGAGAATTTGATGTCTATCTTTTTATTGGCGGCAAACACTTTTTCCAAACGGTCAAGATATTCGCGTTTGGTCTTCAGACTGAATGTCACACGCTCATCGCCCGTTATGCCTGCCGTTTCTCCATCAGAGGCTGTATGCACCACATTGCCCACAATGATAAGCGCCTCCTGACTGAACACCTGTCTTAGGAAATCGATATCCTTTGTGGTGTACGATGTGCGCAGATGCTCGCAGTAGTTGAGTATCATCCGGCGGTTGCCGGCATCTTTTTCCTCCAGTTTTCCCGACAGCACCTTAGCAGCTTCGGCATAGAAGGGATTATCCTTTGCCATAGACGCTATGTCGCCGTTAATCCTGCCTTTATCTGCTGTTCTTTCAGGAGCAGGCTCAAGGTCAGCACTGCCGTTCTGTTCAGACACTATTACAGGCTGGTTTCTCTCTTTTATAACCGTATCTCTCAAAATGGTGGTCCGTGCCGCTGCCACCGTGTCAGTTTGTATATTGCCATATACGACACGGGAGTGTGGCAGTTGCCACAAAGCAATTGCCACACCCAGCAAAAAGATGTTTATTATGGTAAGAGATAATATTGCCTTTTTTATCATATTTACAATTTAAACATTATTGCCAATTCTCAATCTCACCGCCAATATCAATCTTGACATTCTCAGGATTGTCGTCGATGACGAGGTTCACAAGATGGTTCACTCCTGACTTGAACAGGAACTTGCTTTCAAAAAGATAGCTCACTCCCTTCATTATCACCTCAACAAACGGCACCCGGTTGTCAAGACGCTGCGGCACGATAATCGCCCCGAAAGTGAAGTCGCTTTCCTGACATGCCCTGACGGTCTCCTTGCACCCTTTGCGCTGCGGGTCACCACTCCCGCACTAATGTCAACAGTGGCAGTGGTCACGGTGTTGTGGATAAACACCTGGGCATCGGCAGGCATGTCGCCCTCAAAGTCCTCGCCCTTCACCAGTCTTATGGTTAGTTTGCTCATGATGTGTCTGAACGTGAGAGGCACGGGCGATGTTGATGCCGTCACTCCTGCGGTCCTGGCATATAGCAGGTCGCTTGCCTCGTATGCACTCATCTTGCCGGATGTTGCCACTATGCTTTGGTCGGTAGCCACACTCACAGGCTGGTCTTCTATCGACTCTATTGCCATGTAGGGATAATAGGCGTATGCGTTGTATGTGCCCTCATCCCAGTACAGTGTGCGGTGTGCCGTCCATTTTCCGGCTGTAAGCGTAAGCTGCTCGTTGTTCACGAGGTTGCCTCCAATCTCCAGCGGCATGGATGCATCAGCCACATAAAGCCCTATCTTGTCGCCTTCCTCAAAGGCTGCGGCTGTGGCTCTTGTCTGCGCCGGATGGCTCACGCTGAATGTCATAGGCGTTTCCTTGGCGCTCTTCGGCATGTCATCGGAGTCGCCATTGGAGCATGCAGTAAGCCCCATAAGCGCCATACCTATTATATATATAATGTGTCGTTTCATAATTTTATCCATTTAATTTCTTACTCTTCCTATATTTTCCTACAACTACTAATTCACCTACAACTCCTAATCCTCCTACCTTCTTGCCTTTCTCGCCTTCAGCCCCTTCAGCGGACTGCCCTTATGGATTACGGGCGACAGCTGATGCGAATGAACATTACGTGCTGCCGATGCAGGAACGGTTCTGGTCACCGCTCCTGCATCACGCTTGTCGTTGGCAACAAACTCCTCAAACGAATACTCCTCACCGGCATATCTCTTGATACGCTTCACTATGCTCTCGCGACTGATGGTGCTGTAGTAAGGAATTTCATTGTTCATACATGAGTTCTGCTCCGAGCGGAACACACCGCGGTTGTGCTTATATCCGCCCTCAAAGATGTCAACGATGTCGCTATAACGCGAATCGAATATCAGATGGCTCCATGGCACCTGGTGCATCTTTCCCGTGAGCGAAAGGTTGTCGTACCAGCCCAAAGCCTTGGCTGAATTAAACTCAAAGACGTGTCCGCAACAGGTACAATCGCAAAAATCAATAAACGCATTATGATAGATGTACTCATCGCCAAGCTTGCCGAAGCCGTGACCGCCAGCCTCATGCTGCATCACTCCGCGTGAGTCGAGCGGATAACCGTAGGTGCTCTTGGGACAGAAGGCTATTGCTGAGCCGTCCTCCCACATCTGACAGATGCCGCCGTAGTCGGTGCTGTTTGGTATCACCACTATCAGTGTCTGGCAGAGGTTATCCACAGTCACTGTAGGAGCATTGAGCGCATAGCGGAACATCTCGTCGTAGTCGCATCTCAATCCCACACCACCCGTAAACGTTGTATTGAAACGGTTATAGCGTATGGTGTTCAACGTTCCCACGCCGCTCTCGGCAGAAAGGGCAAACGGAGTATATACATTGAAGTAATTGCGGTAGGTCTTATATGGCTCGATGCCGAAGAAATGCTCCATACCTTCCTGCATGTCTTTCAGATAACTGCCCTCAGCAATATCCTTGCCGTCGTAGCCATCGCCCACAAACACAATGTTTATGCCGCCGTTGTTGCCACGGGTGGCTTTCTGCAAGGTGAGCCACTGATCCTCGCCATACTCGTAGTCATACTGAGTAACGGCACAGGTGTGGGTATAGTCCTTGTCCTTCAGTCTGAATTTTATCTCGCCGTTTCTGTTTCCTGCTCCATGAGCCATCTGCTTGATGGTGAGTGTCAGCTCGGTCTTCTTGCTGCCACTGGTCTGCGACAGCTCGCACCAGTCGGGCTTGCTCTCCACTTCCCATTCGCCCTCGGCATTTATCACGAGAGTCTGTTTGTGTTCTGTGTTCAGGGCACAAGCCACCGACGGACGGCACACTAACTCATGATGGGCAGCAATGCGCTTGAAGTCGCACCATCCGCTTGCAGCCTGATACTGATGAATAGCAGATTCTGGAACCTCAAGCGTAAAGTTGTCCTTGGCAACACCGTCGAAAGCGCCATTCTGTACATATGGAGGCATCTCACCTTTGCAGACAATGCTGCCTATGCCGTAGCATCCTTGGAAAGCTCCGCCATCTTCAAAATAAGATGATTCATAGCGTATGCTCTCAAGACTTTCAGGAAACACCAGTCCATCTATACTACGACAATGGGCAAAGGCACCTGCACCAATGCTTAGAATGCCTTCGGGAAACTCCAAAACTCCCATTAAGCGCCAGTTATAGGCAAAAGCTTTATCGCCGATTGTACGAATTGTTGACGGAAGTTTTAAAGTTCCTGAGAAATCGCAACCATAAAAAACATTATCATTTATAACAGTCAGATTCTTGGGTAATGTCAACTCTCCCTTAAACGAACATTCCCTAAAAGCATCAGTTCCTATGGACATTACACCGTCATGCAATGTAA
Organism: Prevotella sp.; assembly: GCA_030539375.1. Lineage (GTDB taxonomy): Bacteria > Bacteroidota > Bacteroidia > Bacteroidales > Bacteroidaceae > Prevotella. Next base: position 3,332 of record JAUNSB010000119.1, on the reverse strand, counting down.
GTGTCCCGTTAAATCCACAACCGGAAAATGCTTCTGTTGGAATATGCGACACTCCCTGCGGTATGGCGAGAGAGCCTGTGAGATTCTTACATAAGAAAAACGCACGGTCTCCCAATCTTTTCAAATTCTCCGGCAATCTCAGTTCTCCATAAAGTCCCTTACAGTTATTAAAGGCATATCCCCTGATAAGTTCTACGTTGTCAGGTATCTTCAATTCACATACAAAGCCACAGTCTGAGAACACTCCTCCATAATAGTCTATACCTTCATCTTTTGTCTCTGAGTTTTCTCCATTTCCAGAATTACCTATGTATTTGAGAGTGGAAGGAAGTGAAAGTGTACCGGTAAGTGACCGACATCCAAGAAAAGCTCCTTGTTGAATATCAACGACACCTTCTGGAATAATCAAAGAACCAGTTAAGTTTTGGCAGCCATAAAAAGCACGTGCGCCAATAGATTTCAGCTTGTCGGGTAACACAAGATTGGTCAACGATGTCTTTCCTGAAACTTTTGAATTATAATAAAATGCGCTGCCTGGTATCTGGTCATCCTTATTCTCTATACCATAAATTTCTTCATTCTTATCGGCTTTTATTATCACTTCTTTCAAATTCAACGCCTGCAAAACATCCATTTCATCCCTCATGAAATAGAAGTCGCTTGCATTCACTTCTCCAGTTATCTTCAGGTTCTTCAGCTTTTTATAGTCCTTTCCAGCCGCAGCGATAGCCTCCTTCAGATGTCCTGCCGTAGAATTGATTATCACATACTCCTTTGCCGCGGCATCATGGCTCACGAGGTCGTTCTCCCATGCCGTGATGCTCTCGCTGATGAGCGTGAGGGCAAACTGTCCGCTGTTTTCTTTCTTGTCAACACGTATGGCAAAGTTCGACATCTTTCCTGCCATATATGTGAAGTTCTCGTTTTTACTGAACTTATACGCCACACCGCCGATGGTGATGCTGAACATGGTGGTGCCAGCCGCTACGGTCTGCGGCACAACGATGGCACGCCACTCGTCGTTGACACGTGACGGGACTGTTGCGGTCTTCTCCACACCGCCGCTTGCCGTCACCGTTCCGTCAGCAAGATTAATTGTTGCCTCGCGAATAAGATTGGCAACAAGAACGTCCTTCTCGGTCGCCGTCCATTCGCCCTCGGCAAATCCTGTACCCTCGACAAGGGTTACACGGGCATTTGCCATGCGGTGCTGCATCGACAGTCGCACAACGCTCGTTGTGGGAGCCACATCGGCAGCCTTGCCCCAAAGAAAATCACTCGCCTCGTAGCCGCCCATCCCGCCGTCCACGGTAGTCTTACTCTGGTCGCGCTGCACAGTAAAAGCGTACGCATCAACGCTTTCCGGATTTCCGAAAGGATAATATCCGTAAACATCAATCTTGGTATGCTTGTCCTTCCAATACACATCGTAGGCGGAGTTCCATTTATAATTTGCCTCGTCGAATGTATGGCGCACGTTGTCACCACGGTTGCCGCTAACCTGCAGTGTGCCTGGATTGTCGCCGTTGTAATCAACGATATACACACCCATCACGTCGCCGTCAACAAATCCGTTATCATTGACTCTTGTCACAGCCACTTGATCTATGTCGCCGGTAACCTCTATTTTCAGCCTGCTCTCTATATTGTTGTCTCCCAGCCAGTCACTGTCGCTGCACGACACCATAACCGATGCCACGAGGAGATTACATATAATGTGAAATGACTTTATTTTCATATTCGGTAACAGTTTTTATTTTATAAGATTGTCATTATTCTGCCACACCGCCATGGTCAACACCGTCGGTGTCCCACTGGGTGATACCGACATTGATGCCGCTGCTGGTCTTGCTGACGGTCACGGTAAATTTATGGCTCTTGCCGCCCACAAACGTAAAGTCTTTATTCAGGTTATAGTCCCTACCGTCCACACTCACCGTGATAAGGTTTGTTTCTGCAACCGTCTGCGGAACAACGAGCGCTTTATACGCTCCACCGTTCAGCCATGGCTTTATTGACTGTGGCTCACCCGTGGCGTTTACTGCTGCTGTGGCAATATCCACAGTGGCAGAAGTCTTCAGCCCGTTTACGGTCACTCTGACATCGGATGCGGCAAGGCTTCCTGCAGTAAAACCGTTGCCGGCAGCCACCGTTATCATTATCTGGCTTAGTGCATGCGACACATTGACATTCACACTTCTCTCTGTGGGAGCCACGTTCTTTGTTGAACCGATGAGCAGCTCGCTCTCCTTATATTTATTTTCTGTGCTTTGGTCGGCATTCACGCTGAACGGCATTGCTCTGACATCGCCAATGTTTGCCCTGTATGGATAATACAGATAGAAGTCGGCATGGGTGACGTCATCCTTCCAATATACGTGTGAGTCCGACATCCATGTACCATTATATCTAAATCTCATGTTATTAACATGATTGCCGCTGGATTTCAGTTCATTGCCTGTGTTTCCGTCTCCACAGTTCACCACGAACAGTCCGATACAGTCGTTTGCGTCAAACCCTGTATCGGTTGCCCTTGTCATCAAGGCATTGACAGCAGTGCTGATTTTTATTTCTTTCCTTGCCGCCGGCGGAGTGTCCGGGTCAGGTTGCTGCGGAAGCTCTCCGCCCCCGTCACCCGACGAAGAACAAGACAAGAATGTAATCGGCACAATCAATAGAGCCATTAAACACTTGATGTTCATAATAATATAGTTTTATATTAAGTTTAACGGTGCAAAGATAAGGTAAAAATTTATATTATACAAGTTCATAATGGTTCATATCGGCTTTTTTATCGTTTTTCCGCAGATTTAACCCACACATTTTTATATATATGACTTTATCCACGCTATTCATGCCATACCCCATACACATTCACCCTGCCATAGCAGCCATCCTTTACGAAAAATGGAGCCTCCGCAAGGAAACTCCATTTTATTATTCTATGACCGAATATCCTTTGTGCATTATGCAGGAAGGCTGATAGCCTCAGAAGGACAAACATCAGCACAAGTTCCGCACTCTGTGCAGGCGTCTGGGTTAATAGAATACTTGTCGCCCTCAGAGATTGCTCCTACTGGGCACTCATCGATACATGTACCGCATGCGATACAGTCGTCACCAATTACGTAAGCCATAATAATTTTCTATTTTAAATTAATAATACCAAAAAATTCTATTGCAAAGGTACAAACTATTTTTGAGATAACCTAAACTCTAATAATGTTTTTTCGTAATTCATACAGCGTCTAAATAACAAGGCGTCTCTCCAACATTCCCTATCCTTCCTAAAACTCCTACCACTCCTACTCCCCCTAAAACTCTTAATCCTC
>JAUNSB010000118.1:0-12743 GCA_030539375.1 Prevotella sp. | reverse complement strand
AAAAGCGTAGGCGCGGGTTGTCTCCGCAGGATTTATTTCTTGCATCATCTTTTTTTTGATGCAAAGTTACGCAATTGTTTTTATTTGTGATAGAAGAAAAGGGACATTCACGCAGGACAGGTGAATAAATCGGAATATGGCACGCAATGCTCAGGCAGCGACTTGGGTGTATGTCCGCCCATTGCCTTGAAGTCGCGGATGAAATGCGACTGATCGGCATAGCCGCAGTGATGGGCGATGTAGGAATAATCGCGAGAACCAATCTGTAACATCCTCATTGCCTTCTGAAACCTTACCACTCGGGCATATTCCTTGGGATTCATGCCTACCTGCTCACGAAACACCCGCTCATACTGTTTCCTGCTCAGGCAGGCATTGTCGGCAAGAACATTTACCGAGACGGACGGCATGCGCATAAGCTCTCCTATAGAACTGCCTATTCTCCGCATGTTCAGTGTAGGACTTACCCTTGTCGTCAGCCACTTCTCAAGTATGCCAATAGACTCGCCGCTGCTTTTACAGTCGAATATCCTTGCGGCAATGTCGTTAAGCTGCCGGTTCTCTATATCATAGCCCGAAATCTCCTGATTGTAAAAAGCTGACGACGGCGTGCCGATGAACATCCCGATGGTATACGGATAGAACACCGCTACTATCATGTCTAGATTTCCGTCAGACTGAATATGCGCCGGAAAATTCACCTGTCCGCTTATGGTAAATGCGTTCTGGGAGGCAGCAAGCTCAGGGATATACAGCGGCGACTTGCGATGGAATATAATCTGCGGGCAGCCTATGGGGGATGTCAGGACGCTGAAAGGCTCATCACTCTCCAGCATCCAGTAATAGCGCACATACGGGCGCAGTTCCTCTCGCGGCAGGATAATCTTCATATTATTTGTTAATTCCGAGTACTTTCATCATTTTTCAAGTGTTTAACCATTAGATAGTCGTGTTCTCTTTCTTCGATTGTTACAAAACCGAACTTATGGTACATCTTTACTGCATAATTGGTCTTATCAACAGACAGCGAAACTTTGCTAAATCCCTTTTCACTCATAGTTTCCAGCAATGATGCCAACAGACGACTTCCGATGCCTTTATTTCTATATTCAGGATATAAAGATATTGCCAATTCCGGTGTAGTATCATCCACTTTCCCGTATGAACAGCCATTTCTTGACCAAGCGGCTCCGACAATCACGCCATCTACCAATGCTACAAGGCAAAAATCTCCCGGTCGAGTTCCGAATCTATCAACATAGGCCCATATCATCGGATCCTGAAGGACTGTTCTCGAAATTTTTGGTTTGTTATCCGGTTGAAAGATCGCTTCATATAGGAAATCCGTAAGTAATGGTATTTCGTGGGATTTAATTTCTCGTATCACGATATCTGAAAATCGTTCCATCTCAATACAATTCCATGTTTCGCCAAGACATTGATATCTTTCTACCTCTGGTCTTGAAACACGATGAAATCCGGCAGCTTCATAGCAATGGATAGCGGACGGATTATTTTCAAAGACACCAAGAGACACTTTTGTGGCGCCAAGCTTTTCAAAAGCATATTTGACAGCCATTGAAACAAGGGCTTTTCCTAAACTGCGGCCACGTTTTGAATCATCGATAATGACAAATCCCAGACGTTGTTCTGTCAAATCATTTGCAGGAGTGCGCAGTGTGATATATCCTACAACTTCATTGTCATCCATCATTGTGAGGGCACGCGAGCGTTGCCCGTCAATATACCTCTCGTAATATGCGTTCATGTCTTCGGGCGTGACAGGATAATGCTCATACCTGTCGGCGCACCATTGACGCATAAGGTATTCGCTTTTAAGCCACGATGTGATTACCGCGGCATCAGAAGGCTGATATGGACGTAAAGAAAGATTCATTCGTTATAATTTTGTTCGGTTACTCAAATATCTGCTTATTCCCATTGCCGTCCACCCGATAATCAGATAGACCGTGGCGTATATTATAAACCACACTTCCCTGATGTAGGATTACTCTACGGTTTTCCATAACAGCATAGAATTATCAACACTATAATCAATCACGCCACGGTCTTTCATCCACGACAGATAAGACCTGACCGTGGAGCCTACCAACACATATTGCTCAATCGTCATTGTCAAGCCGAACGTCCTGAACACTTCAGTGATGATGCCATCTGCGGTTTGGGGTGTTTTACAGATTGATTTTATTTTCTGCTCAATGTCAAGGACTTGCTTGCGGTTTATCTCCGTCAGTTCTCTTACGTCATGGCAAGGGGCGGCATGTGACGGAACAAAGATGTCAGCCCTCAGCATTTCAACTTTTGTCAGAGTATCAAGATATGCGGCAACATCATAGATAAACGTCACTCCATATTTCGACAGAGTAGCGACACTGCTGACACAATCGGCAAGAAACACCGTATTGTCAGGCGTCCGGAATCCAACCATGTCAAAGGAATGCCCTGGAAGGGGAATTATCTCTAACTCACCCGGAAAATCGGGAGACGAGAAATCGGTGACCACCGACTCCTTCGCCATCAGAAACTTATTCCGCAAACTCTTGCACGGATAGCCGCCATACAGCAATGACGGTTCAAGAACCGTATGACGGGTGAAATCAGCCTCAACGCCTGAACAGAACACCTTACAGCCGATTTTGTTCTGAATATACGCATTGCCGCCCACATGGTCAGCGTGCGAGTGGGTGTTGAGAATGCCTTTTATCGTCCATCCTTTAGCATCTGCTATTTTCAGCACCTTCTTTGCGGCTTCCTTGTCGTTGCCGCTGTCTATGAGATACACCTCATGCTCCGACCTGACATACACGCCAATCTTTGCCGGACAATTTATATAATAGCTCTGTGAGCCTACTTGCTGGAGTTCATACATATTCTGTTGCTGTAAAAGATTAAGTATTTCCGAATGTTGTCTTTGATGTATTGAAGATTATGATGTCCCGGGAATATATGGTGCTCAACACCGATTCCGTGTGCTTTCAATCTTCCGGATAGGGATTCAACAGCGTTGTAGAAACCGCCTTCATCTTCGTCACCTGCATCAAGATACCACAGCTGCTTCTGGTGTTGTTCTTCAAAGCCCTCAAACTCCAGCGGATTGTTTTTGTGAAAGCCGCTTTCATCTCCATAATAGGGAATATCCGCTGCATCAAATTCCGTTTCAACAGCCGGCATGTGTCCTCCTATGCGTGAAAACAATCTGGGATATTCCAATCCGTAATGTGCGGCAGCAAAACCACCCGCCGATGCACCACCTATAAATCTATGATTTCCATTGGGGATAGTTTTAAAATGACGGTCTATGTACGGGACAACCTCCTGTATGAAATAGTCCTCATATCTTCCCATATCTATCTTCATTCCATTTGAAACCTCCTGATGCGAGATGGCTGCCGTATTCAATCCCCTGCTGTTATCCATTCTCGGACAAACAATCATCATCGGACTTATCTGCCCGGAGGCTATAAGTTCATCTGCAGCAGATTTAATATCAAGCTCGTCAATTATGCTTTCATTTCCGCTTCTTCCATGCATAAAATAGAGAACTGGAAATATCCGTTCTCCGTCGTATCCGTCGGGCAAGTAAATGGAAAAGGCCATCTGCTTATCCAGCACGTCACTATGCATGTCGGTATATTGAACCTTGCTCATGATTTATTGTTGTTGCGTTTTTATTTTATTGATAAATTTCGTTGCCGTAATGTCCAGCAATAACATTATGTATTTGGCTGCAAATTTACAGTTTTTGCTCTAAATAAACAAGAAAATCCACATAAATTTACACTTTCCCAATGGATTTCGCCCCTGTTTTTTACACTTTTCCAAGGTGAAACTGGGACAACTTGACTGATAATCATAAACTTTTCTTTTTCTTTTTATTTTCATTACTTTTCTAAAGGATTTGTAATGCAATAGCCACACATGCCTCAGCAATCTTGAACGGTATTAATTTTAACACTTTTAACGTTTGAAATTTTGCCAGAAGTATTATTTTTAGTACCTTTGCACCGTAACAGTAATTAATGAAAAAATATAAAGTAAAAGAGGTTTTGAAATTGCTGGAGAATGACGGATGGTATCTGGCTCGTACTAAAGGCGACCACCGACAATACAAGCATCTTACAAAAACCGGCACAGTGACGGTAAGAGGAAAGGAAAGCGAGGTGTTGGATCAATCCTTACTTAACAGCATTTGGCATCAGGCAGGGTGGAAATAAAAAAACTCCATACCTATCAGACAATTAGATATACTAAATTCAATCAGATTATGGAAAAGATTAAAGTAAACGTCGCATGGTGCGACAAAAATTTCGGAGGCTCGTTTGGCGAAAATGTGCCAGGGGCAGCCGTATTCACCGCACGCACGTTTGAAGAGCTGCAGAAGGTGGCTAAGGAGACTTTGAAATTTCATGTGGACTGTATGGTTGAGGATGGTGATGACGTGCCGGAATGGCTTGTGGCAGGAGACTACGAGTTTGAATATCACTACGAGGATGTGGCTTCCATGCTGCATGCCTACGGGCAATATGTCTCGTTGGCGGCTATTAGCCGCGCATCCGGCATCAACCAAGGACTCCTGTCACATTACGCCAATGGGGTGAAAAAACCACGTCCTGAGCAACGCAACAGGATTGTGGCTGGATTACATAAAATTGGCAATGAACTTCAGCAAGTAACTTGCTGAAGATAAATCAATGAGAATCAATAGAAAGATTCTGAACGCTTCTTGAGAAGTGAAGAATAATATTAATTGTCCCCTTTCCCCGTCGCAGTGATGCGCCGAGGATTTTTTGCAGCTGATAAAAACTTCCAAACTGTCACAAATGACATTTGAATTAAAGAATTTGTAATGCTATAGCCGCACACGCCTCTGCATCCGCCAAGGCGTGGTGATGGCTATTTAAGTCATATCCGCAGCGGGCAGCTGCCACGTCAAGGGTGTTAGACTCTCCGCGCCAACGCCTGCGTGAGGCAACGCAGGTGCAATGAAACTCATAGTCGGGATAGTCCATCTGATAGACACGGAACACGGCTTTTAGACAGCTCTCGTCAAAAGCCTTGTTGTGGGCAACCAATGGAAGTCCCTCAATCTTTGGCTCTATCTGCCTCCATACCTCGGGGAATACTGGAGCATTCTCTGTGTCAGCGGCACAAAGACCATGTACCTGGCTGCACCAATAGTTGTAATACTCAGGCTCGGGCTTTATGAGGGAGTAGAACCTATCCACAATCTCACCGCCACGAACAATCACTAAACCTACAGAGCAAACCGACGAGCGCTCATTGTTGGCTGTCTCAAAATCTATTGCTGCGAAGTCTTGCATATTTATTGATTTTCCTTGTTGATGAGATTCACCACCACCTTCACCATTACATCTTTCTCTTCTGTGCGGCTCTCGGCAATCATCAGCGTCAAGGCAACGAGGGTATTATCTGCTATGCGCTTTCTGCCGTTTGCGGAGTATAGTATGTTGTTTTTCTCCATAAACCAAATACAGATATGATTACATCAAGGTTATAAAAAATCGTCTCGGCTAACTGGATATGATTTTCTCTACGACCATATTTCTTGGGTTGTGCATTTTTTGCACATACCAAGGTTTCGTCCAATTCGCCCTCCTTAAAAATATTTTTTATATGGCGTGTTATTACCGTTCTGTCCCTTCCAAACAGTTCTGCCATTTGGCTTTGAGTCAACCACACTGTATCTTTCTCCAACTTAACTTCAAGTTGGGTATTGCCGTCATCGGTAGTATAGAGTACGATTGACGCTCCATTGTTTGCAATGATTTTATTTTCCATCACTTCAAATTCTCCTTAAAAAATTTAATGCCTCAATATCGCCCGACTGGATTGCGTAGATTGCCTTACGGATTTTCTCCTCCTGCCAGTTCCACCATTGCAACTCTCTCAACCTTTCTATGACATCGGGCGCAAACCGCTTGCGAATCTCCCTCGCCGGAACTCCACCCACGATTGAATATGGCTCTACATCTTTGGTTACAACGGCTCTTGTCCCGATAATCGCGCCGTCACCGATTGTTACTCCAGCCATGATTACGGCATCATAACCTATCCACACATCGTTGCCTACAATGATATCACCCTTATTATCCCATGCCGATGCGACCTCCGACTTAGGCAAGTCCCATTCCTCAAAAAACAGCGGAAAGGTGTATGTGGAGAGCGATTTTAGAGTGTGGTTGGCACAGTTGAAGATGAATTTTGCACCGCAGGCTATCGAGCAGAACTTGCCGATGATGAGCCTGTCATTATTTATAGGATAATGATAGAGCACATTGTTCTTTTCAAAGTCGCGCGGGTCGTTTACAAAGTCATTATAGACGGTGAAATCTCCTACTTCTATTGTAGGACGAGTGATGACCGACTTAAGATATACGGTCTGCGTATCACCCGTTCGGGGGTAAATCTTGCTTTTATCCATTTTGCTATTTTAAAGATTGTTTTTTGCTGCCGAGATTATAAGGGCAGGCGCCCCAATACTAATGGCAAATAATGTACCATGTCTTCTGTTCGAGGTTCATTTTGATATTGTATCATCTTTCCTGACACAAAAGATCATGTGAGGCATATCCACTCCACGATAATGCTTGACAATAGTATCAGTTAAAATCATACCATTGCGGAGCGCGACATTCTGCGAGGCGGTATTCGTATCCCGGATAATGGAATATAACGCATCAAAACGCAGCACGTTAAACCCGTACTCACGACAAGCGGCAGCGGCTTCCGTGGCATAGCCTTTGTGCCAGTACTTATGGGCCAACAGATAGCCAATTTCAGGAACTTGCCCTCCCTCGTATTCCTGCATCGTGATGCCGCATTGTCCTATCATTTCGCCAGTGCCTTTAAGGAACATGCCCCACAAGCCGAAACCGTGCTCCCTGTACCGTTGCAGCTGCTTTTGCATCCAGGTAAGAGTCTCCTCATCGCTGAAAGCCCCGTTATAGGCATACATCACATTCTCATCTTGCAATATTGAGGATAATGCCTCCATGTCTGAAAGCGTCATTTCCCTCAACAACAACCTGTTCGTCTCTATAATTACATTCGGCATAGTTTAAACAATCAGCAGTTTTCGTTATTTATAGTTACGTTTTATCTCATCGATAGATTTGCCGCCGATTCCGAAATTCTCATCTGGCAGTTCCTTTATTGTAACGGTGAAGAACTGCTCCGGAATATGAGTTATCTCTGAGGCAGTGACTGTCAGGCGTTCTATGAGTTGTTTTTTCTGCTCAGCGGTCAGTCTGCCGCTTTCTATTGATATGTATGGCATAATTATAATTTTTTTATTTCATCTTTTTGCGGGTATCTACACTCTTGTATGTGAGAAGAAATTACCTTAGTCTCAGCGCAATGATGGGAAACGGATTGCCTTGTGAGTCCGTCTCCATCCTGTCAAACTCTACGAAACCTAACTTCCCGTAAAAAGCCCTTGCACCGGGATTCTGCTCGTTCACGTCGACAAATACAGCCTGATGGTTCTTTACCGCCATATCCACCAGCTGTTTGCCGATTCCTTTACGCAAGTACTGGGGCGAAACGAACAACATCTCAATCTTTTCATCCTGTATACCGATAAAGGCTGTCGGGACATCGGCATCAAAGGCTACATAAAGATGATTGATATTAGCCAATCCTTCCGTCACATAAGGCTTCAGATTCTCAATATCCGTCTCCTGCAAGAAATGATGAGTGGCACGCACGGACGCTTCCCACAGTTCTGTCAGCCTGTTCAAAAGACTATTATTCCGTTCAGACGGCGGTACATATCTTATGCTTGCTGGTCTTGACATATTTCTCTTATTTATAAGTTTAGTATTAATATTAGTCCACCGCAAAATCCTCTGAGTGAAAATTGCTGTAGAAACGTCCTGACACGGCTGTGAATTTAAGCACGCAGTAATCCGGGTCGGTAATACCTTGTGAATAATATTCTGTATCACCATCACGCCAAATCATTTCCTTGCTCGCGTTGTCTGTCAGTACCTCCATCGTACCACGTAGCATGACGCCACGGAAGAAACGGTTGTCACAGAAATAAATGCATGCCTTGTCGTTCTGCAAAAATTGCCGCACACGCATGGATGATGTGTTTGTTGTAAAATAGAAGGTCTTGATGCCTTCTCGTTTCCTTGGTTGCAGCATCGCCTTGATGCATGGATAGCCGTCGGCATCTACAGAACCGATGAATGCCGTCTTACGTTTGTCGGCCATATTGCCGACGGTCTGTTCTGGATTGCGCATAAATTCTGTTGTGTTAATGATTAAATATCGTCTTTAATCGTATTATTTCTTTCTTGATTTCGGGAAAGGTAACTCCTCCCATAACGTCTCTATCACTTTCAGAACCTTTTGCCGGTCACGGAAATCGAGGACATATCCCTCTTTCGCACCTTTATATGCACAGCCTGTTTCGGCATCAGCCATCAAATCGGCAATGCACGGCAGCTTTTTGACAAATGCCGTGTTGTCACAAGCCGTTATCACGCATTTGTCATTTACATAAATGACATAGTCGCCCATCATCTTGCGGGAGCGTACCTCCCCCAAAGGAGCAAGTGCGTCGCAGACAAACTCTATAAAATCAGTAGTACAAGCCATAGTTATTATGTTTTAATGTTTATAATTTGTATCTTAATCCAACTGGAAACATTCAGGATAATGCACTGTGCCTGTAACTCCGCTCAAGGCATCGGGCAACAGTTCGATAACCATACAGCACTCCTGCGGGGCATCAAAAGGAAACCTTATACCGTAGTCAATAGCCTTACGGTAGCCAAAGCGCGGATAATAATCTTTATGTCCAAGCAATACCGTCGAGCCGTAGCCCATTGCCTTTGCCGCCTTGTGGGCTTCTTCTATCAGCATTCCACCTATCCTGTTGTTCTGGTAAGTAGGATGTACCGCAAGCGGAGCAACAGCCAATGAAACCGTAGTGGAGTCTGCCGATACGATTTCCACTTTTGTGAGCAAAATGTATCCTATTATAACTTCATCGCCATTGACTGCAACCAATGACAACTCGGGTATGAATGTGTCCGAATCGTGCAGCCGCTTTACTAAATATTGTTCCTGATGGTCGCTTTCCTCAACGTTTTCAAAAGCCTTTTCCACCAATTCAAGGATTACCGGCAAATCCCCTTGTCTCTCCTGTCTTATTGTTATGTTCATAACTGTCCTGTTGTATAATGATGGTAAAAAATAACTTAGATGTTATGCAATACCCAACAGCTCAATCTCGAATATCAGCGTGGAGCCTCCAGGAATGCCAGGCTGCGAGAACTTTCCGTATCCCATCTCCGCTGGGATATACACCTCCCACTTGTCGCCCACGCACATTTGCTGCATGGCGATAATCCAGCCTTCAATCAGGTCGCAGAGGCGTATTGCCAACGGTGCTCCTCCACGACTGCTGTCGAACTTCTTTCCGTCGATAGTCCATCCCGTGTAGTGTGCGGTGACGATGCTGCGGGGCGATGGATGCCTGCCGTCGTTCCGGCCCTCCGACAACACCTTATAATATATACCTCTCGGAAGAGCCTTCACTCCCTCCTCCTGCGCTTTCGCTTCTATCCAGGCTTTGTTGAGCTGCGCGTATTCTCTTTTGTTCATGATGGTTTCTAATTTAATTAAACGAACAATTCGTTACTCTTTCTTGTGGCACATAACGTTTTCAGTTTCTCTGTCACCATCACCTTCACTTGCCCGATGTTCCTTACTTTAGTCGGGCATACGGAGAGGCAGCGCATACAGGAGATGCAGGCTTCCTTGTTGACACTTCTGAGATTGTCAGCAGGTATGGCATCGGCAGGACAGAGTTCCCGGCACGTGCCGCAACCTGTACACCTCTCATCTGCCGTGGGGAACGGTCCTGTATTGCCAGCTCTGTATGGACGGTTGCCAGGCAATGACAAAGGATTGTATGTGTCCATGCTTTCCACCTTATTTATTATAGTGACTCCGAAAGCTGCCAGTTCCTTGCGGTCTTCTGCGTCGGGTCTTCCAGCGGCATACACCCGGGCGATGCTATGTTCGGCAACGGCACTGACGGCGGCAACAACACGGAATCCCATTTCCGTTGCTACATCCTGCATTTCAAGCAGAGCATCATCGTATGCCCTGTTGCCATACACCGCCACAACCACACACTTTGCATGGTTGCTCTGAATACGCTTAAGCCTATCAACTGCCAAGGCTGGTACCCGTCCGGCAAACACGGGCATGGCGATAATGACCAAGTCCTCCTCATGTATTTCCGGCAATCTGATTTGCCTTTCTTTCACGCAGAGGTCTGTCACGGATGGCTTTTGGTCAATACCATCGCATATATATTCGCAAACTCTTCTTGTCCCTCCTGTGGGACTGAACATTATTTGATGAATATTCATGATCTTTATTCCGTCAGTTCAATTAAATTTCCCTCAAATCCCTTGATGCAACTCTCGTAATATCCGTCACCTGTAACGCGCGGACCTGAAAGGATTTCATATCCTTGTGAGGACAGAAGCGAAGTCATGCGGTCAACCTCTTCACGTGAGCCAAGACAGAACGAAAAGTGAATAAAACCGCTGCGGTAAACAGGATTGTTTGCAACTTCCACTTCCGGTCTGCTCATTATTTCCAGTCTTCCACCATCGGGAAATGTGAGAAAGTATGTCCGCAGTCCCGTCCGTGGATTATGATACTGCTCATTGGAAGTGGCACCGAAGAACTCCATGAAGAACTTCCGTGCTCCCTCTAAGTCCTCGACATACATCGCTATATGGTCTATTTTAATCATATTATATTTCCTTGTCTTTTGTTATATGCATGGCTTGATAGTCCTCCTTTGTCATGACATAGAAATGTTCAGTCTGCTCATCCCCGAGCGGAGAAAACACGCCGTGATTCGTATGATGAAATTTGAAGCCACACTTTTCAATAACCCGTTTCGATTTTGTATTCCCGTCATAATATCCGCACCAAGCGGCATCAAGATGCAGGTAGTTGAAGCATCTTTCTAACAAGGCCTTGACAGCCTCGGGAATGAGGCCCTGTCCCCAATAGGGCTTGCCTATCCAGTAACCTATCTCCGCTTCGTTTTGTTTCATCTCTGCAGAGTGAAGACCTTCGGAAAACATTATTCCACAACTGCCGACTGGCTCGCCAGTAGCTTTCAGCACAACCGCATAAGTTTCTGGGGCAGCGAATACAGTCCGGATAATCTCCAGGCTGTTTTCCACTGATGTATGAGGATGCCAGCCGGCGATGGGACCGATGTCAGGGTCACTTGCATACTTGAACAGAGCCTCGGCATCTGATTCTTCCCAAGATCTGATGATTAGTCTTTCTGTTTCTATCATTTTATTATCTGTTCAAGTTCTTCGTTTTTAAACATTGTCGGAGTAAACTCCACAAGCTGATAATCTGCAATATCATTTTTTTGTAAATGAATGTATCTCTATCAGATTTTGCTTTATTGTTTCTTCATTGTCTGACACCTGCATCTCGTCATTTCGTCGGCAAAAGCCTCTTCACCGTGCTCCCTAATGTAGCGTATGCATGCAGGACGGTCCGAGCGGAACAGAAAAGCGAAAATCTTTCCGATGAAATTGGAGTAAGTCTTACACTCAGTCACATCCTTGCCGCATTCAGCGCAGGAATGAAACCCATGCTGGTGTACACAGGTCCTGATTTTGCACCATGACGCCTTTTCGTTGAGATGGCAACCAGGACACTTCTCTGCAAGATACTTACGGCATGCGCCACAATAAAGACCACACGCTGCTATAAGTTGTTTGTCAGCTTTGATATTTTTCATCATTCTATTATATTTTTTTACGACATAAATTTTAAATATATCAACTGTTTTCTTCAAAGTTGTGCCATAGCATGTCCTGCATGCGCCAAAAGCAAGCCAAGGGCAAATGAGAGGACTGCATAGAAAAAGAGTATCCAGAAGCGGGAGTCATTCAGCAGCAGGTAGTTCTCATGGGCGAAAGTGGAGAATGTGGTGAATCCTCCACAGAAACCTGTGATGAGTAGCGCCTTCATCTGCGGTGACAGGCTCACGCCCCGATCTGCCAGTCCAAACAGAACGCCAATCAACAGGCAGCCCACGAGATTGACGGCAAATGTGCCCCACGGAAACACACTTGCGGTATTATCCGTCACAACCTTACTTACCAAGAAACGGCAACCGCCACCTATGGCACTGCCGAGCATCACATATAAAAGATTAGTCCACATCACTTACATTAATTCATAGTTTTGCATTTTATCTGTTTTCATAAAACTACTGCAAATATATGGATTTTTTCTCATTGAGCCAAACATTTCCACATTTTTTTTAACGCGGGCTCCAAGAATTCAGCGGAAAATGATACGTTTACGACTCTAAACGATACATTCACGATTGTAAACGATACGTTTGCAATTCTAAACGTGCAGAATAACGCCGTGAAACCTGTACCTTGTAATTTTTAAGGGTTCTATTTACATTAGATTAACCCGTTGGCGGAATTAAATCCGCAACAATTCAGCGTATTATTTTAGTTCCACAGATGACCCTCACACAGAAAATTGACACCACAGAAACATTCTCACTACACATATTTACGAATGATATTCCGTTCTATGAATAAAGTAGGGTAAATCTTTGCGCACAGAAAAAGAGGGTGTGTCATAAGTCTATGGCGCACCCTTTTCGTTTTTTCTCC
>JAUNSB010000012.1:42814-60104 GCA_030539375.1 Prevotella sp. | reverse complement strand
TTAAGTTAAATGGCAAAGTAAGTTAAGTTAAATGATAAAACATCCTAAGATAATGTCTGAATATCTTTAAATAAAAAACAGAGAACTGAATATATTTCATTCAGTTCTCTGTTTTTTATTAATCTATGTTTGTGCAATTTTAAAGCACTAAACACATAATATAATCCCTGAAAGATTAAATACTGAGAGCCTTCTTGGCATTCTCGTTCTCTGGGTCAATCTCGAGAAGCTTCTGCCAATAAGTCTTTGCTGTAGCATCGTCATTTTTCATCATGTAGTATGATGCGAGATACCAATAAGCCTGCTTCAGACGTGGAGTGTCAGACGACTCCTTCTCCGACTTGGATGTAATCAGCTCAACGAGCTTCTCATAGAAAGGCTTTGCTGTACCTTCCTTCAATTCCGGATCCATATAGTTAGCTACACGGGCACTCATGAAAGCAGCAAACTCCGGGTCGGTCTCAATCTTAGCATAAGTCTCAATAGCCTTCTCAAAATACTGACGCTGTTCAGCAGCAGGCAGAGAAGCAGCCTTACCAATGTAAAGCTGTGCGAGAGTAGAGAGGTCGTTTGCACCGCTCTTTGACACAGTATTCATATAGTCCTGCTGGAATTTTATTGCGTTGTCAAAATCTTCCTTGTCCTTATATGCTGTTGCAAGCTGCTTAATCACACCAGCCTTCTTGTCGTTGTTGTCAAACTCCATTGTGAGAGCCTTGTTGTAAGCCTCGATTGCCTCGTCAGAACGCTTCAGACCATTAAGGGCATTGCCATAATAGGTGTAATCCATGTAAGAGAACTTGGCACTGTCGCTCTTGTTAAACAATGCGTCAGCATACTGCAGAGCCTCCTCGAACTTCTCAAGGTCAGTGGCATTAAAGAAAGCGAGACGGTTGAAACCTGCATTACGAGGAGCCTTACCTACACCAAACTTTGCTACATCAAACGATTCCTGATTCTTACCTGTGAAATAGAGCGACATGGCATACTCAGTGATATAACCATCCTCCAGCTTGTTGAGACCTGCAGCCTTGAAACTCTCGGCAGCACGCTTAAACTCGTTGGAAGTATAATAGATGTGTCCAGAGATAGCCTCTACTGGATAGTCAGGAACCTGCTGCTTCAGCTCCATCAGCTTGTCTACGGCACCCTTCGGGCTAACCTTGCGGTAAACAAGTGCATACTTGTAATATCCGTCAGGATTTTTCGGGTCGGCATATATTGCCTGATTGTAATGCTGTGCAGCCTCACCACCATCATTGCTCAAAGCAGCAATATCACCAAGGATAATATAAGCCGGAGCACCCTGGGCACGGTCTTTCTTTGCTGCCTCAATGGCATACTGAGCATAAACACGGGCATTGGCAGTATCCTTTGCCTCATAGAATGCACGGGCAATGCCTGTAAGCACAGGGGCATTCTTCTTGTTTTTCTTATAAAAGTCCTTCATCTGCTTGTCAAGATCGGCAGGCTTAGACTTGATTAACGACTTTGCAGCATCAAGAGTAGCTTTATCATCCTGTGCCACAGACTGAGCGCTGCTTCCTAAAATCAGCGCTCCTAACATAAGATATTTTAATGTTTTCATAATCGTTTAAATTTATACAATTAATATATATTTGATAAACTTTGATTTCAATATTAATTTTATACTATTTTACTTTGACACTCTTTCATTTCATTCCTCACGCACATCGACAGTCCTGATGTTCAGTTCTCCTCGGAATGGCAGAAGTCCGGTTTTCAGCACTATCATCTGTCCCTTAGGACCGCTGATGAAATTGCCGAATCCTGTAGGCAGTCCGCGCCGCGGGTCGTTGAGCAGTACATAAATGGTGCGTACCAGCGGATACTCACCCGTAAGGAAGTAATACTGGAAAGGTTTACGGCTGTTCGCGGCTGTTGCCTTGTCGAGCTTGCTCACCTGCATCACTGTTATATTTTTATTGAATGTAAGATTCGTAGTGTCACGTTTGTCGTTGAGCCAGTTTGACCCGATAATGCCGATGGCATTCTTATGCTTTTCCACATAGTTTATCACCTCGGCACTTGTCTTCACAGCAGAAACATTAGGACAACTGATGGGTTTACCGCCAAGAATAGAGTCCACACAATAGTGCACTGTGCTGGAGTTCTTGTTGTCGAAGACCACGTCAAAGTTTCCTAACTTCGAGCCGGAATAAATATCCGACCATTTTGTAACCTTGCCGCTCAGTATGCTGCTGAAATCTTTTACTGAGATGCAAGTGTCAGTGTTTTCCTTATTAACAATAAGAGCCAAACCGTCGTAGGCTATGGGGAAGGAGACAGGCACCATACGGCGCTTTTTAAGATTGTCGATCTCATCCGGGCGATAGTTGCGCGCCGCAATGGCTATACACACACTATCTGTCTTGAGCAGGTTGACGGCATCAAGCTCATTGGTATATAGCGGCTTGATTTTTGCCTGTGGATTGACAAGCTCAAAAATTTGAATCTCTTCCTCAATAAGCGGACTGAAACTCTCATCCATTGCCACAGTTATAGTGCCGCTGGTATAAGTGTCAGTTCTACCACTTTTAGGCTTGCTGTCGCCACATGACGACAACAAGCCTAATATTAGTGTTAATCCAACTAATGTGTTGAATGGAGTTTTTTTCATCTAATTATTCTTTACTTGTATTAAAGTTTACTGAAGTCTGAAGATTACAGGAAGTGTGAACTTCACGCGAACTGAAGAACCGTTCTGCTTACCAGGAATCCAGTGAGGCATGGTCTTAATCACACGCACGGCTTCCTTGTCAAGTGACGGGTCAACAGACTTAACAACCTTAACATCAGTGATTGAACCGTTGCGCTCTACCACGAATGTACAGATTACGCGTCCCTGAACACCATTTTCCTCAGCAACCACCGGATACTTGATATTCTTGCTGAGATAAGCCATCAACTCACCCTGTCCACCAGGGAATGAAGGCATCTCCTCCACAACATCAAACACCTTGGTTTCTTCTTCCTTCGGAGGCTCCGGCTGAGCAATCACTTCCTTAGCCTTGAGCACTTCACCGTTGGCATCGTCATTACCCTCTACGTTGAAAGTACCGATAGCGGTCTTTGACTCTGCGAGCTCATCCTGCGACTTCATCTCATCCTCTGGACGAACTTCATCATCCTTCTTGATGACAGGAGCCACGAACTTCACAGAACTCTTAACCTGCTCCACTACCTTCTCAGGCTCAACGATAACCTTCTCTTGCTTCTCAACCTTAGCCTCTTTCTTTTCAGCCAGCTGCGACAGCTCTACGTCAGTCTCCACTGCCACGTGTGCAGCCTGCCACTTCTGATAGGCAGTAAGTGCTAATGAACCACCGACGATACAGCCAACAAATACAAGCATGGATATCAATGCCTTTCCGTTACGCACACCAGTCTTTCTACGCATCTGGTATGCACCGTAAGCAGTGTTACGGCCTTCAAACACCATGTCCACCCAATTTTTATCAAGCAAATCTACTTGTGCCATGTTTACTTTCTTTTTTTAATTGTTAGACATATCCATTACTTAATACCCTTGAGTTGAAGCAGTTTCTCATCGTTCTCATTAATCTTGTCGATTACATAAGTACCGATACAACATATCTGCATCTCATCCAGAACGTCAACCATATTCTTATATGAAGCAGTGTCAAGAACCTTGATAATGATAGTCATTGTAGGAATCTTTCCACCCTCAAGCTCACCCTTCTTAATCTGGGCAAGTCTCATATTGTAAATAGAGTCGTTCATCTTGCCTGCAGCCTTTTCTTCGTCCAGCTTGCTCTTTGCCATCATAATACGTGCCACTGGGTTGATACCCTCCTCGGTAGTATGTTTGATAAGCACGTCGCGAATGCCCTGACGTCCCCATGTGGTCTCCTTGATACATGTAGGATCATCGTACTTCGGAATACCTGCAATATAATATATCTTGTCGTTTCCGGCAGCATATATTGTGATTGTCTGCGACTCCTTTGTGGCATTACGGTCCTGATCTGTAACGTTCTTGTCGTTACTTGGCATGGTAAGCTGCATTGCCTGCGGCTTGCTAAGAGTAGTACACAGCATGAAGAACGTGATAAGAAGCATCATCATATCCACCATAGGCGTAAAGTCTACGCGGGTATTCATTTTTTTCTGTTTGCTTTCTTTCTTTTTTGCCATGTCTTACTCCTCCGATGCAGTTTTAAGATTTGTAATAAGCTGGTAACGGTTCTCGTCCATATCCTGCAGCTCCGACATCATCTGCTTAACAACCTTGTAAGGAGTTGTAGCATCGCACTTGATAGCGATTTTAATGTCAGGATTTGCCTCCTTGGCAGCCGAAACCCACTCTTGAAACTCACTCTTGCCACCATTGATACTGTCGGTTGGAATGCCAAGCAGCTGAATTGCTTCAGACAGCTTTTCCGGCGGCAGATTCAAATACTGTGACAATTTGGACATTGGCGCACCGAGCATTGCGTCCTCAAGAAACGTTTTCTGCTGTTTCTTAGTGAGAGTAACGCCGAACTTTGCTGTCATGTTATCAAGCATGGCAAGCATGTTGTTCTTGTTGTCGGTGCCCATGAATATCTTGCCCTCTGGGTTGACAAGGATATTCAGGACGTCCTTTTCTGGAACTTTGACCTCACTGACAGAGCTTGGTGTGTTGACCTTCACCGGTTCTGGCGACATAAATGTAGATGTCAGCATGAAGAACGTAAGAAGGAGCACCATCACATCCGACATAGGGGTCATGTCAATCCAGATGTCCTTTTTCTTAATTTTTAATTTACCCATAACGTAAAATATTTATAGGTTAAAAATTAAGCCTCGTCTGCGTGATTAGCTTCGTAAGTCTGTGCGATTGTGTAACCAACTTCGTCGAGTGCGTATGTAAGCTTGTCAATCTTGTTTGTGAAGAAGTTGTAGAATACAACTGCAAACCAAGATGTGAAGATACCTGATGCTGTGTTCACGAGTGCCTCAGAAATACCGGCAGACAGAGCCATAGAGTCAGCGCCACCACCAGCAGACAGAGCCTGGAAAGAACGAATCATACCGAGCACAGTACCGAACAGAGCGGTAAGAGTACCGAGGGTAGTGATAGTAGCGATGATAGGAAGGTTCATCTGCAGAGTAGGCATCTCAAGCTGAGTAGCCTCCTCGTGAGCCTGCTGAATCTTAGCCACCTTCTGAGTCTTCTTCATACCGCCAACTTTCTCTACTTCCTCATAAGCGTTGATAGAAGCGAGCACTACATTAGCCACTGAACCCTGCATCTTGTTGCAAAGATTCTTAGCCTCAGTGAAGTTGCCAGCCTTGATAGCTGCCTTAACCTGAGCTGTGAACTTAGCCAAGCTCATCTTACCGAAAGCTGAACGGAGAGCGAAGTAACGCTCAACACCAAGTGCGATTACAGTGCAGAGCAAAGTAAGGATGACAGGTACCACGATACCACCTTTGTACACTGTTCCGAGCATGTTCAGAGGATGACCTTCCTTATCGCCGTTAGCGAAGTTGGCAGAATCACCAAGAAAATACTCATAGAAGCAATATGCCACTACGAAACAGATAACGATAATAACCCAAGCATTTTTAATGCCTCCGAAGCCCGATTTCTTTGGGCTTGCTGCTTTTGTTGTTGCCATAATTTTTTAAAAAGTTTTTAGTTTATAAATTAAGTTTAATTTTAAATCTGTTTTAGCTTACCATCTGCAAAGATAGTAAATAATTGCGGAACGCAAAACGGTTTAACAGTTTTTAACTGCAAATGCATTAATATTTTCCAACATCTATACAGATATCAACTATTTTCACCGTCCATTCCATCACACAAACTATTTCAACTTGCCTAAAGTCTCCTTTATACGACGCATAGCCTCCACGATATTCTCATCGCTTGTGGCATAACTCATGCGGAAACATTCAGGGTCGCCAAAAGCGTCTCCGCCAACGGTTGCCACGTGTCCTACCTCAAGCAGGAACATTGCAAGATCGGTAGAGTTATTGATGGTTTTGCCTTCATAGCTCTTGCCGTAGAAGTTGGTACATTTGGGGAAGAGATAGAATGCTCCCTGAGGCTCGTTGACCTCAAGACCCGGTATGTCCTTTGCCAACTTGACAATAAGATTGCGGCGGCGCTCAAATGCCTGGCGCATGGTTTCAACACACTCCTGACTCTGGGTATATGCAAACTCGGCTGCCTTCTGGCTCACTGAGCACGGACCGCTGGTGTACTGTCCCTGCAGCTTGTTGCAGCCCTTTACTATCCACTCCGGCGCAGCAATATAGCCGATACGCCATCCTGTCATGGCATACGCCTTCGACACACCGTTAACGATGATTGCGCGCTCTTTCATACCCTCAAACTGGGCTATGCTCTCGTGCTTTCCTATATAATTAATGTGTTCGTAGATTTCATCTGCAAGCACAAACATATCCTCATGCTTCTTGATAACCTCGGCAAGTGCGGCAAGCTCATCCTTTGAATACACGCTGCCGGTAGGGTTGCTTGGCGAGCAGAGTATAAGCATGCGGGTCTTGGGGGTGATTGCCGCCTCAAGCTGTTCGGGAGTGATTTTGAAGTTTTGGTCGAAACCAGCCTCAACAATCACAGGCTCACCGCCAGCCAGCTTCACCATCTGTGGATAAGACACCCAGTATGGAGCAGGAATGATAACCTCCTCGCCGTCGTTAACAAGTGCCATGATAGTGTTGCACACACTCTGCTTTGCACCGTTCGACACCAGCACCTCATTCACCGTATAGTCGAGATTGTTCTCCTTTTTCAGTTTCTCAACGATAGCTTTGCGCAGGTCGGGATAGCCTGGCACAGGAGAGTAGCGCGAGAAGTTGTCGTCGACAGCCTTCTTCGCAGCTTCCTTAATATGGTCAGGGGTATTAAAGTCCGGTTCACCCACACTCATATTTATGACATCTATGCCCTGAGCCTTCATCTCAGAACTTTTTTGCGACATCGCCAATGTGGCTGACGGCGCAAGTCTTTGCAAACGGTCTGACAATTTTGCCATATTTTATATATCTTTTTTGTTTTTTATTTGCAAAAGTAATTGTTTTTCTTGTGAAAACGGTACATTTTGCCTACTTTTTTATTTTTTTTGTGATTTCAGGTGCATATTTTATCAATCAATATGCAAATTATGCCCCATGCGCTCTTTTTTTGTTTTCAGATAATTGTAATCATACTCGTTTGGCGCAATCTCAATCGGAACATTCTCCACGATTTCCAGCCCGTATGCCTCCAACCCCACACGTTTGGTGGGATTATTAGTCATAAGCCGCATCTTGTGCACTCCAAGATGGCGCAACATCTGAGCCCCGCAACCGTAATCGCGCTCATCCGGCTTAAATCCAAGATGTATGTTTGCCTCGACAGTGTCCAGCCCCTCTTCCTGCAGCTTATAGGCGGCAATCTTGTTCATCAGTCCAATGCCCCTGCCTTCCTGCTGCATATATATAAGTACTCCCTTGCCTTCTTTCTCAATCATCTGCATAGCCTTATGCAATTGCGCACCGCAATCACAACGCTTGCTGCCGAGAATGTCGCCCGTTGCACACGATGAATGTACTCTCACCAGCACCGGCTCATCCTCGTTCCACTCGCCCTTAACCAAAGCCATGTGCTCCAAGCCATTGCTTTTCTGAAGGAAAGGTATAAGCTGGAACGTACCGTATTCCGTGGGCAAGCTCACCTTGTTTCCCACCTTTATCAGCGATTCCTGCTTCAGACGGTATGCTATCATGTCCTTGATTGTGATAATTTTCAGCTTCCACTCACGGGCAAACTCCACAAGCTGCGGCAGACGCGACATGGTGCCGTCATCATTCATTATCTCCATGAGGGCAGCGGCAGGATACAGCCCCGCCATATTACACAAGTCGATTGCCGCCTCAGTATGTCCCGAACGGCGCAGCACTCCATTGTCCTGAGCGTACAGGGGATTAACATGTCCGGGACGACCGAAAGTCTCCGGTGTGGATGCTGGATCGGCAAGCGCCTTGATTGTTTCGGCACGGTCGTGTGCCGATACTCCAGTGGAGCACCCCTCAATCTTGTCGATAGTCACAGTGAACGGCGTGCCGAGCAACGATGTGTTGTCCTGCACCTGATGGGGCAGGTTCAGCTCCTCGCTTCTGCTGATGGTGATGGGGGCACAAAGCAAGCCGCGTGCATGCTTCAGCATGAAGTTCACCCTTTCTGCTGTTATCATCTCGGCAGCTATGATGAGGTCACCCTCATTCTCACGGTCTTCATCGTCAACCACAATCACAAATTTGCCTTCACGAAAATCGTCAATCGCTTCCTCTACAGTATTTATCTTGAAGTCTGTCATAATAAACCTTGATTTATTGTTGTTATGTTTTGTTTTCTTTTTTCACCTGCTACACCTTATATATAATATATAGCATTTATCTTGCACTCTCCTGCCCCATTTCCTCTATGCGCTGGATGATGCGCCCGTTGGTCTGCTTTATCTGTTTGAGATTAGCATAAAGCCGCAGACGGAAACGCCACATTCTCAGATACAGGAACAGTCCGAAAGGCAATATCACTCCCGACACTATATTGAGCCATTTGCGGCGGAACAGACGGGTATGGGCATTTACGGCAATAATGGGATAATTGTTCAACTCATTGATAATCATCTTATCCTTTGAGTTTGACAAGTCTTCTATCACCTCTTCATAGACCACGTTCATCGCCTTTATACTCTGATCATTGCCTGCACTGAAAAACACTTTTATGGGATTTGGCAAATGAAGCAGATGGTTGGTGTGGGCATACTCTGTTATGGAGTCACTTATCCGCTGCAGGGTCACGGTATCTGCCGTATAGTCAGGATCATTGATAATCACCTCCTTGCGGCTCACATGGCGTTTAGGCTTAATGCCAAACAGCGACATAAAGAAACTCTTGTAGGCATCAACGTTGAACACGGTGGAGTCACGGTTTGCCTTATATGTGACAAATACCGCCAGCGGTGTGAGCACCATCGTGGAAATGAGTGTTCCAAACCACACCGTCCAGTTATCGTCGCGCGCCATCTTAGTGCCTGAATTTTCAAAAATATAGTATATGATGAACACGAGCACCGAAATGATTACCGGCACACCAAGTCCGCCTTTCCTGATGATTGCGCCAAGCGGAGCACCAATGAAGAAGAAAATGATACACGACAGCGAAAGAGTGATTTTCTTCACAATCTCAATCTGATGACGGCGGTCAACACGGTTGAGCTGTATTGAATAGTCGGACTTCATTGTCAGGTCGCTTGCCGCCATCCTCACATCGCTCGCCGCCATGCCGTAAGCCCTCTGCCGCTTGTCGGCTGTAAGCTTTGCCAGCACCGTGTCAATGTTCACCTTGCCGGCTTTCATCTGCTGCTCAGCCTTCAGCGAATCCTGTTTTGTGAGCGTTGTCGGCATACGCAGCGAATAGCGTTTGGCATCGGCAAAAAAGGCACGCCCCACACTGTCATTAAAGAGATGTATTGAGTCAAGGTCGTGATAAAGTTTCGGAATGCTCTTTGAACGTGCATCCGATGAGATGTCCGACACATCGTCGATGTTCAATCCGCCGTCAAAATCGAGCACAATCCTTTTCACCGAGAATGTCTCACGGCGGTATGGCACCGATGCACTGTTCACCACATCCTGAGAGCGCATATTCTCAAACCATTCTCCGCTATGGAGAGTGAGCAGCAGGTGCTTTTTCTCTGCCGTCGACTGCAACATGCCCGAGTCCGCGAGGATAATCGCCTGGTCTTCATAGCTGCCGTTCATGCGGTAAATCATTATGCCATAGAGCTTGCCAGTCTTCATGTCCTTTTTCTGGACATAGAGGTTGCTGCCCGGTATGCCGTCATAGAAAATGCCCTCTGGAATCTCCAGTTCCGGACTCTTTTGCTTCATGGCTATAAGCAGGCGGTAGAACGACTGGTTGGCGCTCGGTCCCACAACATCCTGAAAGAACAGCGAACAGCACGCTATGAGGCACACCAGCACAATGAGCGAGCGAAACGCCTGCATCAGCGAAATACCGGCAGCCTTGATTGCCGTAAGCTCTGAGCTCTCACCCAAATTACCAAAGGCAATGAGCGACGACAGCAAAATGGCAAGCGGAAACGCCTGCGGCATAAGCATCAGTCCCATATACCAGAAGAACTGTGCCAGCACATCTATGGTAAGTCCCTTGCCGATAAGCTCGTCGACATATCGCCACAGGAACTGCATCATCAACACAAATTGGCATATAAAAAAAGTGCCAACAAACAGCAGTCCAAACTGTTTGGCAATGAATATATCCAATTTCTTTATGCGAAATAATCTCATCTTCACTTCATGATTTTGCAAAATCGCTGCAAAATTAACAATAAAAACTCAGAAATTCCCATATTTTACATTATTTATTATAATGGAGCGCAGATTAAGTGTATCAGCCGCTCTACACTTCTTAGCAGAACTGAAATCTATAAATAATGCAAGTAAAAACCGTAGAAAGCACATTTATGCAGCATTCAACAGCCATTTTGTTAATAATTCAAACTTTTTTTGATTCTAAATCTAAAAAAACAGCAAAACATTTGGCGGAATAAAAAAAAAGCAGTACCTTTGCACTCGGTTTTGAAAATCACTTCAAAATCAACGTTAAAATGGCGGGATAGCTCAGCTGGTTAGAGCGTCGGATTCATAATCCGGAGGTCGAGGGATCGTGACCCCCTCCCGCTACGAAAAGGAGTTGCAGTTTTGCAACTCCTTTTTCGCTATAAAAGATTCAGGTAGCGCGCACACTGAAAAATTTGTGCTTTTAGTCCAACGTCCAACCCAAACACGGGTATAGCTCTGATATTCAATATTTTGAGAAAATTCATAGTCCAACCCATGTCAAACCCAAGTCCAACATACATCCAACATACCGGAGAAAAGGACTCGTTTGAGAATGGGAATGTATCGTTTGCGATTGCAAACGATACATACAGAACCCTAAATCGCTGATTGACGATGCTAATACGTTGATTTACGACGCTGAATCGTTGATTCACGCTGCCCAATCGCCAATTGGGAACACTATGTTTATGTGGCAGGAATGCCAGACAGCACTGCGTGGTTGATAATTTTATATTACATTTAATTATCACGACAAATACGATGAATTTTCTAAAATACAAAAATAAGAATAACAAAAAGCTATTTGGGTTGGACATGGGTTGGACTTAGGTTGGACTACAGAATCAAATAATCATTTATAAAACAGAATGTTACATCATTTGTTGGACTATAGTGATTTTTTCGCTCAAAAAAATAAAAAACTGTATTACGTAATCTGCGTTTTTGCAAATCACGTAATACAGAATGATGCATCTTTAATTTTTTGCCTTCGCAATTATCTTCATTTAATGTTTGGCTCCTCAAGTCCGAGGCCCTTCTTCTTGTCAACAACCTTAAGGAACAGACCGATGACGAGAGCTGCCACGCCCAGGCAGGCAAGCATTATGAGAGGTGCAGTGTAGTTGAGCTGCGTCGGGTCGTCGACTCCCTCATTGGTGGCAGTGAGTACCTTGCCTATGAGCAGCGGGAAGAGCCACAAGCCAATGTTCTGAATCCAGAAAATCAGGGCGTAGGCACTGCCTATGACCTTAGCATCGACAAGCTTTGGCACACTTGGCCACAGCGATGCGGGAACGAGCGAGAACGATGCGCCGAGGACAAGGATTGTGAGGTATGCGATGATGACGCCGCCTGCCTGGTTGCCCTTGAACTCGGGAAGGATGAAGGCGAATGTGAGGTGGCATGCTATGAGAAGCAGCGAGCCGAGCACGAGCATCGAGGCAGCCTTGCCTTTGTGGTCGACATAGTTTCCGAGAACCGGGGTGATGCCAACGGCAAGGAGCGGGAACACGGCAAAGATGGACTCTGCCGACTGGCGCATGTAGCCCATATAGCAATATGTCACAAGTGCGATTACTGATACGGCGAGCATGGTGTACTTAAGCCCCGTGCGCTTCATGAAGTTGAACATGAATGCGGTGGCTGCAACCACGAGCATGATGGCATACTGCACGATGGTGACAGAGGGTGACGCCCAGAACGAGTCGGCGGGAACATCAGTGAACGTGAGGTTGCACTGCAGCATGTTTACCGCATATTTCTGGAACGGGAAGATGGCACTGTAATAGAGCACGCAGAGGAGTGACACGAGCCAGAAGCCCATGGAGGAAAGAATCTGTCCGATATCCGAAATCTTGAACGGGTCGTCCTTTTCCTCAGCCTCGCCGGTCTGCGCGTCGAGTTTCTTGTCCATGAAGAAGTAGACCACGAGCATGATAAGGGCTATGCAAAGCAGGACCACACCGAACGCAACGGAGCGCGACACGCTTACCTCGCCGCCCAGCTTGGCAAAGAATGGCGAGAATATCATACATGTGGCAACGCCAAGACGGGCGAGCGCCATCTCTGAGCCCATGGCGAGAGCCATCTCTCTGCCCTTGAACCATTTCACGATGCCGCGGCTCACTGTGATGCCGCCCATCTCGGCACCACAGCCGAAGATCATAAATCCGAGGGCTGCAAGTTTTGCCGATGCCGGCATGCCCTCGTAGAACGGTGACACACCAAGCTGCTCGAACACAGGGATGTGGTTGAGGTTTTCAGTAAACCACACTTCAAGTGAGCTGCCGATGAAGCTGTCGCTGACGGCATACCATTTTATGCATGCTCCGGCAAGCATCACGGCTCCGGAGAGAAGCGCCGTGAAGCGTACTCCCATCTTGTCGAGGATGATTCCTGCGAAGATGAGGAAGAATACAAATACATTCAGGAATGTCTCTGCACCCTGCATGGTGCCGAAGGCATCTGAGTCCCAGCCGCGTTGCGACTGCATAAGGTCTTTGATTGGCGAGAGGATGTCCATGAAGATGTATGCACAGAACATTGCAAGCGCCAAAAGCAATAGGGCTGTCCAGCGGAGGGCTGCCGAATCGCGTAAGGTTTTTGTTGAATTCATTGTAATATCTTTTTTATTTTATGATTATTAGGAGGGGTTGGAATATTAGGAGTGGTAAGAGTTTTAGGATTTAACTCCACACTCAGCACTTCACACTATTTCAGCCACTTGTCGAGCCAGCCGAAGAATGTGCGCTGCCACAGTATGCCGTTCTGGGGCTTGAGCACCCAGTGGTTTTCATCGGGGAAGATAAGCAGCTGTGCGGGAATGCCCCTCATGCGTGCGGCGTTGAATGCCGACATGCCCTGGGTGGCGTTGATGCGGTAGTCAAGCTCACCGTGGATGCAGAGTATCGGAGTGTCCCATTTGTCAACAAAGCGGTGGGGTGAGTTCTCGTAGGTGCGCTTGGCGTTCAGTGTGAGGTCCTTGTTCCAGTAGGCATCGTCGTATTCCCAGTTTGAGAACCAGTTCTCCTCGGTCTCGGTGTACATTGCCTCAAGGTTGAATGCGCCGTCGTGGCTGATGAATGCCTTGAAACGCTTGTCGTGGTGCCCGGCGAGAAAATACACGCTGAATCCTCCGAACGATGCGCCCACTGCACCGAGGCGGTCCTTGTCAACATAAGGCAGGTTTGCGGCAGCATCGTCGATGGCTGTGAGATAATCCTTCATACACTGACCTGTCCAGTCGCCGCTAATCTGCTCGTTCCACTCCGAGCCGAAGCCGGGCAGTCCGCGGCGGTTGGGAGCCACAATCACATAGTCGTTGGCTGCCATTATCTGGAAGTTCCAGCGGTAGCTCCAGAACTGGCTCACGGGGCTTTGCGGTCCGCCCTCGCAGAACAGCAGGGTGGGATACTTCTTGTTGGGGTCGAAGTCTGCAGGCAGCATAATCCACACGAGCATGTCCTTGCCGTCGGTGGTCTTCACCCAGCGCTGCTGCACCTTGCCCATGTGCAACTGGTCGAGTATGTGCTTGTTTTCGAATGTTATCTGTTTGATGGCAGTCTTCTTTGCCTCCTTGCCTGGTGTCACCACGTAGATGTCGGTTGGTGCCGACATGCTCTGACGGGTGATGAGCAGCTGTTTCTTGCCGAGTGGCTGTATTGAGGTGATGTCTGCCCAGCTGTCGGTAATCTGTCGCACCTCACCGCTGAGGTTTGTCTGATATGCGTTTACGCAACCGTGCCACACTCCGATGAACGAGATTGTCTTTGAGTCGTTCATCCAGCAGAATCCGTCGACATTGCTATCGAAGGTCTCGGTCACATATTTCTTCTCGCCTGTTGCAAGATTGTAGACACACAGACGGTTGCGGTCGCTCTCATAACCGTCGCGCGCCATGCTCTGCCATGCAATGTACTTGCCGTCGGGCGAGAACTGCGGGTTCTGGTCGTAGCCGGGATTGTTTTTCTCCACATTCTCGGGAGAGTTGACAGCCTGGTTGCGCAGACTCTTTGTGATGTCTACGGCAGGAGCCACATAGCCTGGCTGCTTGCAAAGGTTCTTGGTCTCGCGCGTACCTATATTATACAGGTAAATGTCGGTGTCGGTTGAGATGGAGTACTGTGTGCCGGTCTTTTTACGGCAGGTGTAGGCTATCTGCTTGCCGTCGGGACTCCAGGCAAGCTGCTCCACGCCTCCGAAAGGCTCGCCGGGACACTCGAAAGGCTCGCCCTGAAGGATGTCGGTGCCCTCGGTTATGCCCTCGGATGTAACATCGGCGAGGAACGGGTGCTGGATGCTCTCCACGTAGTGGTCCCAGTGACGGTACATCAGGTCGTTTACCACGCGACCCGTCGACTTGGGCAGGTCGGCGTGACGCTTCTCAATCACCTTGTTGAACGGCAGCGACTTTATGAGAATCACCTGCTTGCCGTCGGGCGAGAACTTGAATCCCTCTATGGCTCCGCCGCTCTTCGACAGCTGGCGGCGGTTGGTGCCGTCGGCGTTCATGGTCCATAGCTCGCCGCCCGAGAGATATGCAATGCTCTTGCCGTTGTCAATCCATGTTGGGTCGGTCTCGCTTTTGCTACTTGTGGTGAGCTGGCGGTTGTTGCTGCCGTCAGCATCCACGATACAAATCACCTGGTGGCTCTTGTTTGCCCTGACGCTGTAGTAGCCTGTCTGGTAAACCACCTGCTTGCCATCGGGAGAAGCCGATGCGCCGGCAATGCGCCCCATTGCCCAAAGGGCTTCGGGAGTCATTCTGCCGCCTTCAATCTTGATGTTGCTCTTTCCGATGTTCACGTCCTCTTGTGCATTAATGTGGCTGCAAATACACAGTATTGCAGCCACCATTATCATAATCCTTTTCATAATTCTATTTGCGGTATTTGTTTTCACGCTGACGGCGCAGCTCCTCAGCCTCCTTCTGCATGGCGGCAAGGCGTGCTGCCAGTCCGCTCTGCTTCTGCGGGTTGGCTTTGTTCTCCTTGTATCTTGCCTCAAGGATTGCAAGCAGCTTTGCGTCGTTGGTGGTCTTGCGCAGCAGCCACATGATTGTGGCGCTGAAGAAGAGCGATATGAAGTAGTAGAAGTTGAGTCCTGCCGAGTAGTCGTTGAACATGAAGAAGAACATCACTGGCATGAGGTACATCATCCACTGCATCATCTTCATCTGCTCTGCCTGCTGGCCCACCATCTGGTCGCGCTGTTGGCGCATGGTCATCATTGAGTAGAGCACGTTTGACACGCAGAACAGGATACAAGTGAGCGACAGGTGGTCGCCGATGAGCCAGATGTTGGTGCCCCATTCTATGATAGGGTCGTAGGTCGAGAGGTCGCTTATCCACAGGAACGACTCGCCGCGCAGCTGTATGGCGTTCGGCACGAAGTTGAACATAGCCACCCAGATAGGCATCTGGATGAGCATTGGCAGACAGCCGCCGAGCGGGCTCACGCCGTACTGGCTGTAGAGCTGCATCATTGCCTGCTGTTTCTGCATTGCGTCCTCGGGCTTGTCATACTGCTTGGTTGCCTCCTCAAGTTTTGGCTTGAGCACACGCATCTTGGCGCTGCTCATATAGCTCTTCTTTACCAACGGATAGGTGATAGCCTTGAGCAGAAGGGTGATGAGGATAAGAACAATACCCATGTTCAGACCAAAGCCTGTGAGCCAGTCGAACACATACAGGGTGAACCAGCGGTTGATGAGGCGCACTATAGGCCAGCCCAAGTACACGAGCTTCTGCAGCTCAAGGTCCTTGCCGCTCACGCTCTCGTCGTTCATACGCTGAAGCAGACGGTAGTCGTTGGGACCTATATACATCTCAAACTCCGAGGGCTGCTTGCCCGTGGGGTCGAAGGCGGTCTTCATCTTTGCCTCGAAATGCTTCAGATAACCGTTTGACTGTGTCTTCTCGTAGGGCACGCTGGTCATCTTAGAGTTTGCGGCGATAGGCGCCTTGGGAATGAACACCGCGCTGAAGAACTGAGTCTTGAATGTCACCCAGTCGAGCGGTTCCTCTATCACCTCGTCAATTTCCTTCGAGGTCTCGCTCAGGTAGTCAGTGCCGCCGTCCTGCTCCTTGTACGTGAGCGTGGCGTAGCGGTTCTCAAACATGAATCCCTTCTCCTGCTGGCGGCAGTCCTCGGTCCACACCACATCCATCTCGTTGTAGTTGGGTGCAAACACTCCGCTCAGTCCGTTAGCCTGCATCGACATTCTCAGCATGTAGTCCTTGCCGAGAGTGTATTTCATCACGATGCTTCCGCCGTTCTGAGCCTGTGCGGTTAGGGTGACAGTTGAGTCGCTCACGTTGCTCTTAGTGAAGTAGAGGTCGTTCACGATGATGTTGTCGCTCTTGCCTGCGAGCATGAACTTCATCTCTTGGTCCTTGCCTTCGAAGAGAGTCACGTCCTGCTTTCCGTCGCGGCTGCTGTAGCCCAGAATCTTAGCCTTTTTCAGCGCGGCTCCCTTTGTTGATACGGTGAGCTCCAGCTTGCTGTTTTTCAGCACCACATTCTCTTCCTTGCCCGAGAGCGACGGGTAGAACAGGCTGGTGGAGTCGGTTATTGCGGCTGCCTTTGCCTGCTGTGCAGCGGCTGCCGCCGCCTTCTGCGCACGTTCCTGATTCAGTTTCTGCACGTTGGCTATCGAGTCTTGTTTCTGCATTGCCACAAGCTCAGCCTCTGATGGCTGGTTGTACCATCCGAAGCCGATAAACACCAATGCTATGAGCACGAAACCTATCAAATTGTTCTTGTCCATTTTGTTTTTGTCTGTTTCTTTAGTTATTTCCTTATTATTTAAAATTGTTTTTTCTTTTTGTTTTTTTATGTCTTTTTTTTGAGTTGTAGGAGTTGTAGGAGTTATTAGTAGTTG
>JAUNSB010000012.1:0-42804 GCA_030539375.1 Prevotella sp. | reverse complement strand
CTTCCTACCCTTCTTACCAGTCCTACTCTTCCTACCTCTTTTACCAGTCTTACCCCCTTTGCTTGTTCTCTATTGCCGTCTTGATAAAATCAATAAACAGCGGATGCGGCTTGAGCACTGTGCTCTGGTATTCTGGATGGAACTGTGTGCCGATAAACCATTTCAGTCCCGGTATCTCCACAATCTCTATCAGACCGCTCTCAGGGTTCTTGCCCACACACATCATGCCGTGGCGCTCATACTCCTTGAGATAATCGTTGTTGAACTCATAACGGTGGCGGTGGCGCTCCTGAATGTGCTCCTTGCTATATATATTAAAGGTGCGTGAGCCTTGGCGGAGCACACACTCATAGGCACCCAGACGCATGGTGCCACCCATGTCGGTGATGTTTTTCTGCTCCTCCATTATGTCAATCACGTTGTGTGCGGTCTTCTCGTCCAGCTCACGGCTGTTAGCGTCGGCATATCCGAGCACGTTGCGGGCAAACTCCACCACAATCATCTGCATGCCCAGACATATTCCGAATGTGGGGATGTCGTGAGTGCGGGTGTGTTTTATCGCGGTAATCTTGCCTTCGGTGCCGCGCTGTCCGAATCCCGGACAGATTACCACGCCGTCGACTCCATCCAGCATTTCTGCCACGTTGCCGTCGGTGATGTTCTCCGAGTTGATAAACTTCAATATTGTCTTGTGGTCGTTGTACACGCCAGCCTGCATCAGTCCCTCGCGTATGCTCTTGTAGGCATCCTGCAGGTCGTACTTGCCCACCAGCCCTATGGTCACGGTCTCCGTGGCGTTGTGCATGCGGTCGAGGAAGTTGCGCCACGGACCGAGTGCCGGAGTCTCACCAACCCCCATTCCCATCTTGCGCAGTATGGCAGAGTCGAGTCCCTGCTTCTGCATGTTCACGGGCACCTCGTAGATTGAGGGCAGATCTTCGCTCTGCACCACACAGTCGAGGTCGACGTTGCAGAACGATGCCACCTTTTTCAGGATGTTTGTGTCGAGATGCTTCTCTGTGCGGAGCACCAGTATCTCGGGCTGTATTCCCACGCCCTGCAGCTCCTTCACCGAGTGCTGTGTGGGCTTGGTCTTCAGCTCGCCAGCCGCCTTCAGATAAGGGATGTATGTGAGGTGGATGTTTATCACGTTCTTGCCCATCTCCCATCTCAACTGGCGTATCGCCTCAAGATACGGGGCGCTCTCAATGTCGCCTATGGTACCGCCAATCTCTGTAATCACGAAGTCGTAGTGATATTTCTCGCCCAGCAGCTTTATGTTGCGCTTTATCTCGTTAGTGATGTGGGGCACCACCTGTATGGTCTTTCCCAGATAGTCACCTCGGCGCTCCTTGTCAATCACCGCCTTGTATATGCGGCCGGTGGTGAGCGAGTTGGCTTTTGTGGTGTGTATTCCAGTGAAGCGCTCATAGTGACCGAGGTCGAGATCGGTCTCCATGCCGTCCACGGTCACATAACATTCGCCGTGCTCGTATGGGTTCAGCGTGCCCGGGTCGATGTTGATGTACGGGTCAAATTTCTGGATTGTGATGTTGTAGCCGCGCGCTTGCAGTAGCTTGCCTATTGATGCGGATATAATTCCTTTGCCAAGCGAAGAAACCACACCGCCAGTGACGAAGATATACTTTGTTTCTGCCACGATTTTGAAAAGTTTTAAATTGTTTATTATACCTTAATAATACAAAATACCCTGCAAAGGTACGTAAAACCTTCCATTTAACAAAACATTACACATCTTTTTTAATATTTTTTATGCAGCAGTGCAGAAAAGGCGTTTTAACTCCGCCTAAATCTGTGCCTTAAAATCTACCTGAAAAGTTCGTCCATCGTCACGACATTCTGTATCTTCCCTGCACCACAACAAATTCATGTCTTCCGGAGTTGTATATTTCCTGGAGTTCCTGTTGTTCCTTATGTCTTCCTATGTTTTTGAGCCATAATTTTTCTCTATTTTGCCGCAAAGGTACAAAAATATTGGTTGCGGCAAAATATAAGCAGTTCTATCCCTTCCTAAAAGATATTTCTAAACACATGCTTTGTAAATATTATTCTGAAAAATAACCGTTCGAATTTTTCTTGAAATAGGAAATAATGTAGCAGCTTTAGATTATTTCAGACAAAATTTAAAGGTGGATTTCACGAATATAAGTAATTTTTCCAACGAAGTTAACTTACTTTTGCAACGGAGTTAACTTACTTTGCCGATGAAGTTAACTTACTATGCCAACGAACATAGGTTCATTTTGCTTAAAAAACAAGCAAAAATACCGTTTTTTGCTGACTATTTATGATAAGAGTGATGGATATTTATACTAACTAACTGATTAGCAGCACAATATAGGCAATTGAAATTTCGCGTATTTGAAAGTAAGGATACGGTTGGATGATTTTACGCGATTCTCAGAAGCTTGTTTGTCGTGAAATTTTATCATTGCTGACAATATTATCTGTTTTCGTAACTATATAGAGTCAACCAATATATTTGTTAGGTTCATAATATCTTTTTGTTTTCAAATTTTGCATTAATTTCTGTTTTAACCTACATTATTCATACTGTTCCGTAACGAAAGGGCTAAATGGCAGTGCATCAGCGTGAGCACAGCGATGACGATGCAGAATGTAGTAGATCCTACTTTCAACCGACGAACAAGCGAGAGGAGAGCGGAGCTTGCTCCAGCTATCCCGAGCGAGGAGGAGGAAGGCGAAGCCAGAGAGGAAGAGCGAGCATTGCGCTGAGGTACTGACAGTTAGTCCTTGCAGTAGGAACGAGTATGAATAATGCAGGTTAATATTCTCATCGATGTGTTGTCAGTGCCTTAATCTGTAGCAAAACTAAATCTGGTTTAATCTCACTTCATACTTTCCCCCTTTCTTTGTATGATATATAATGGCAGAATCATTTATTAGAGTATAAATTGTTCCATATTCGTCATATATAATCTTATCGTTTTGACAATACACGCTGATTGAGCACAACAATGTCAATGATAATAAATAAATTACTTTTCCCATGATTTCAGTTACTTAAATATTTTTCCTGTCAGTGATTCCAGATAATCATATCCAAAACGTTTCAGTCAAATGCTATCGAAATTAAATACGTCTATCTGAAATTTATCATCTGGCAAAAGGATTACACGTGTAAAGCAGGTTTCTCCACGGTCGAATATCTCAGCCACGGCGGCACGCTTCTTGACAGTTTCCAAATCCCATTCATTACACAATGTCATCAAATCGATAAAGGAACATAAATATTCCCAGCTTGATGTTTGTCCAAAACTTGACTGATACATTAGACGGCCCCGAAAGTCATTGGATTTTACAAAAAAAATTTGTGCATCCTCCCATCCACCAGCCGACAGCACGCTGTCAGTAAACATTTTCTGTTTTGAACAGATAGAGTCGGCTATCGCATTCCAGTTGCGGGAATGGATGAAGTTGCATAAAAATGCAGCTAAGGTTAAAAACATTAATTTTTTCATTTTATAATCTGCTTAAAAAATTGTTTGAAACATCTTAAATTTATTATTTTAGATGGAGGATAAGGAATCATACTGTTCTCATAATGTGCATAATACGCCCTTAATGGAATTTTGTGCTCCTCACGTATGAAGTTTTCCAACCTGCATGCCTGAAGCTCTCTATATGATGCGGCGCTTCCATTATGTATATACCATGTTCCAGCATTATAGTTTCCATTTATCAGAAAGTCATCGGCATGGTAATGTTCATGCGCAAGTGATATAAATGGAGGTGATTCGTTACTGCCATTTACATCTATTCCACACCCGTCAGTGATGGTTGGATCCCAAGATACAACAATTTCATTTGAAGATCTGTTATCTGTATAATTTTCGCCATATTTTATCCTTATGTCCTTACTTGTATTACCACTTAAACCAGCCACAAGATTCAGACCGTAGGTTCCGCCACCAGAAATCGTATTTAGCGCATCACTTATTAAGCCGATTGTTTTATTCGTTCCTTGATAAAGTTCTCCGTTTCTTCCAAATCCGTAAGTGTCTCCATATTTCCCATAAGTATATCTGGTATATCCTGTTATAGTGCCATTTTTAATGGCTGGCATGTCAAAATATATAGAATCCCCATTTGCATTAGTATAACTTATTGGATTATCCATGCAAAAAACGTATGGACTGATGTCATAGTATTTCTCGCACTTTTGGTCCATCCTGTCCCATCGCCCTGTTGCCGCATTGTGCTGCCTTGCCCCATAGTCGTATGTGTCCAGCCCGTGCATACGGTCAAGTTCCTTGCCGTTATATTTATATGGCTGGACGTCGCTGCCTGTACAGATGTCAGCCATCAGACCGCCGTACGGATAGTAGTGGTTAAATCAAATTGCCGCAGTATGTCGTTGTTTTTGATGTCTGCGGCTGCAGTGTCTTGTGTATTGTCTGCAGCTTCGTCCCGTCATAGCTGTAGACATATTCCGTTGTCTTGCCGTCAGAGAAGGTTATCTTCTGCGGCTGGTTTATATCATTGTATGTGATGGATGTAATCCCTTTGTTTTTGTCGGATGTCATGTTTTTTTTAATTCTTTTAATACCATTCTTATCATATTCATATATTTTGTTATTGTATTAATCATCAGCCATCAAATATTTAAAGATGAAAAAAATAACGGTTGTAGTATGACTTAACAGAATAAACAAAGGCAATATGCTGTCTGTTTGCATTATAGCTCCAATACAATATATTGCGGCAGGCAGACTGTTCTCTCCAAACATTTTTACTTCATTATAGAAATAATCAGTACATATATTGTATTTATGTAATAACAACACAAAAAGTGTATTGGGAATAGAAAATACAATTAATAAATATATAGTAACCACAGGAGAATAAATGTCTGTGTCTGTATAAAAATATACAGCATATAAAATAAACAAAAAAATACTTATAAAAGCATTTCTTCTCGGCATGTAAATATGCTTATATTTTCTACGTACAATCCAATATAAAAGCATGAATAATGTCATACTTATCACAGTTAAAAGATGTTCCATTTTTTTATAATATAAAACATATATTGCCTCTAAAAGGAACAAATATACATATACTGATATTGCAATGTTTATCAAAAATCTTTTAATCATTTTTTTCTAATTTATCTTTCTCTTCTTTAGTCCATGGTTTTATATCTCCGAAACCGTAAGAATTACCAGGTATATTTTCTTTTATCTCATCTATTTTCTCTTTTGAAATTCCAGCTTTATTCAACAGTGTCGAGGTGCTTGAATTACAATTGCCCGTATCTAAAGATTCACTTGGTGACAGGATGTCATATCTTACATTGGAATCCTCATAAAAACTATTTGCAGCCTTGATTACATTATTATCAAATTCCATTTCGCTCATACCTTCTGGTGGAGTAATTTTGATTGCCTCATATTGTAAAGTCTTATCAGCATGTGTATAGATATCAATATCGTCTTTATAATATGTTCGTGTTAAGGTTCCTAAATATTTCCCTGAGGGACCATACGAAAAATATTGTGGTTCTTTCCCTAAAATATTAACAACGATAAAAGTGTGTACGCCTAAAGACATTGGAAGGAATGCGTTTAACTGCCGTGCATATAAATAAGTATCTCTTCCATCTGGATCTATACGGTTTATCGGGTTATCCATACAATATGCATACGGACTGACATCATAGTACTTCTCACATAACGGGTCTATGGAGTGCCACCTTCCCAAAGCTGCATCCATCCACCTTGCCCCGAAGTCATACCAGTCAAGTCCGTGCATACGGTCAAGCTCCTTGCCGTTGTACTTGTAGCGCTGCTGATCCTGATTGGTGCTGTTTGCCATCAGTCCGCCGTAAGGATAGTAGTTGGTCACCTGCGGCTGCTGGTTTAACCCGCTTGGATGAACAACCATACGGTTGTTTCCAAGATGGTCTTTTATGAAATAATGGTATGCCCATAGAGAGCCGACGTATGTCGCATAACCGCCCTCAAAGTTTATCTGCTGGAGCTTTCCGTCCTCGATTATAAGGTTGCTGCAATAGTATATTTTCTTGGTTGTGGCAGGCATGGCTGTGGTGTATTCTGCCTTTAGCTTGCACCCGTCAGCACTGTATGTGTATATGATGGAGTTTCCATTGGAGAATTTTATCCTGAACGGCAGATTCAGCGGGTTGTATTCTATTGACAGGATGCTTTTGTTCAAATCCTTCGTGACATTGCCGTTTTCGTCATATTCATACTCCTGCGAGCTGTCCGCACCGTCAGCGAAGTTCCAGGCGTTGTTGTAAGTGGGATCAGTCACCCTGTCTTTGACGGAAGTCAGACGGTTGCCGTCATAACTTAGCGTTAGGTTATCGACAGGACCGTAAGTCCCGCCGTCCTGCAGTCCGTTGCGCTTTAAAGACATGATGTTACCCATGCTCTCGCCTAAAGCTATCGTCCTTGTTATTTTTCTGCAATCAATCTTACATTTTCTATCTTTATATAATATAATCCTCGTAAGCATAATAAAAGATACATTATTGAGATTCGGATTATCGGTATCTAAATCCTTAAAACTTATTGTATCCCACTTCTTGGATATATTAATGTAATATGAACTGTTGTCAAGTTGTTCGTCTGATATTTTGTTTATAGGATTTCCCATGTATGAAAACAAATGAAAAGAAGAAAAATAAATGCGATTTATATTTGCCCAAAATGTTGTGCTGTAGGAAATATTCTCATATTGAAAATGTTCAAAAAAGTAAAGTGTATCCGTTTCATGACTTAAATCCTTGAAGTAAAATGCGAACTGTTTCCTGTTCTTTTTATATCCGTCAGCAATCTGGTACTCTGATTCATTCAGCAGTTTTTTCTGCTTTTTGCATATGTCATTACATATAGCATTCCAGTTATGCCCGTATGACGGACTTATAGCTGTAATCAATACAGTTGTTATCGTTCTCAATAATGGTTTCATACTCTGGTTATTTTATTTAAAACAGAACCTTCACACATATTATATTTCAAAACGCAAACATTTTAATTGATTTTATAGCCATCAAATATCACACATTCCGTATCCTTATGCAGCCATGAATTGAATATAGTCAACTCTAAATGTTTCTTCATATTTATTTCAGGAACAACAGCAACCTTACTTCTAACACTTGACCTGTTAGTTTTCTTACTAAAAATATAGTAGGTGAATTTTTCCTTGGGGAAAAGTTTCTTTAAAAAGAAATCCTTATCAAACTCCTTGTCAGAGTCGTAATGTTTCTGCCCTATAAGTTCAAAAGCTGCACTCAAAAAAATGAAATCACCCTTCTTCCTTCTGTAAAAATGTTCGACAATGGCTTTCTTATAATCTTTATGAGTCATATCTACATTTCCATACCATGTATAATACACGGAGCTTGTGTGATTCACCACGGTTACCTTATACAGAAAAAGTTCAGAGAGAGCAGTTTTATAGTTTATCTGTTTGCAACTCAAGCTTACCTTTTGTCCGTATGAGCAGAGGGAGATTTGCGACAGCAATATACATAATATAATATTTTTCATCTTCTAAAATTATTGATTGTTTCTATTTTGGATTTAAAGATCATTTTATTCCTTAACGAAAGGTTCTTTGCTGACTATATTTCAATATTTATTCCTACCAAAATATATGATTGTCAGTTTGATTCAAATCTGATTCTGATAGTTTTATTTGCCGCAAAAATGTATAATAATCTGATTCTGATGTGAAATGATATATTTCTTCTATATCTGCATTAATCGGATTCACGCTATTCTGGTTTATTACTACATAACTTATAATATCCGTACTGTTTCCATCATAATTTTTAGAAATGATATACTTATCATTCCATAGAATGATTTTCGGGTAACCATACATAGAAATTCCTTTATATCCAATACATCTTTTTCCCTCTAACAACTCATAATGTAAGCCTGCTAAACGTTTACCTTCTTTTGAAATGGCCATCGTTTCTACGAGATAAAAACGAGTGTTGCCAATTCTTCTACTATATGATAAAACATCATTTAACCATAGTAAAAGTAAAACAATTACAGGCAATATTATGAAATATTTATAATTAATTTTTTTCATTTTTTTGACCTCCAAATATAAAATTGATAAGTGTCCCCAAATTCTCTTCTTTGACTACGTCTATGATTATTTAAAAAAGGAATATGATATCCAAGAGAGGTTATACTTTTTGAATCATAAACAACATTATTTATGTAAAGTCCATCTTTACTACTATAGCCATCATATCTATATGTTCCTATAAATTGCATAGGACTCAAAGGGCTCGCTTGCCAAGGATAAAAATTTGGTCTACCTACATTTGTGTATTTCCCATTTTTTCCCCTTGATCGAATTTCATCTTGATAATCCTTCACGAAATCCTCATTTTTAATGGCCTTAGTATATGGATGACTCTCTAATAACACAGAAAATTCAGGTCCTGTTCCATTAATAAACTCATCAAAAAAATCCCATCCGCGTTCTTTTGAAGCGAATAGTCCACCTTTATCATTAGGTGCAATATCAAAAGTGAATCCATTACTATATAAACTTTCTATATTTAAGCCATCTTCTCCAGAGAGAATATTGTCAATTATCGTTTCGAATTCACCGAGTACACTTCCTTTACCACCTATGTGAGTAAATCCTTCCTTTTCTCCATTACCTTCAAACCATGTATAATATTTAGTACTATTATTTTGATACCAGTCAACGCTTCTGCCATCTAAATCTAAGTTGTTCATAGGATTGTTTTTACAGAACACATACGGACTGACATCATAATAATCCTCACACTTCTCATCCATACTGTGCCATCTGCCTATAGCCGCATCCATCCACCTTGCCCCGAAGTCATACCAGTCAAGTCCGTGCATACGGTCGAGCTCCTTGCCGTTGTACTTGTAGCGCTGCTGATCCTGATTGGTGCTGTTTGCCATCAGTCCGCCGTAAGGATAGTAGTTGGTCACCTGCGGCTGCTGGTTTAACCCGCTTGGATGAACAACCATACGGTTGTTTCCAAGATGGTCTTTTATGAAATAATGGTATGCCCATAGAGAGCCGACGTATGTCGCATAACCGCCCTCAAAGTTTATCTGCTGGAGCTTTCCGTCCTCGATTATAAGGTTGCTGCAATAGTATATTTTCTTGGTTGTGGCAGGCATGGCTGTGGTGTATTCTGCCTTTAGCTTGCACCCGTCAGCACTGTATGTGTATATGATGGAGTTTCCATTGGAGAATTTTATCCTGAACGGCAGATTCAGCGGGTTGTATTCTATTGACAGGATGCTTTTGTTCAAATCCTTCGTGACATTGCCGTTTTCGTCATATTCATACTCCTGCGAGCTGTCCGCACCGTCAGCGAAGTTCCAGGCGTTGTTGTAAGTGGGATCAGTCACCCTGTCTTTGACGGAAGTCAGACGGTTGCCGTCATAACTTAGAGTGAGGTTGTCAACAGGTCCGTAAGTCCCGCCGTCCTGCAGTCCGTTGCGCTTTAAAGACGTGATGTTACCCATGCAGTCGTATGTGTAGCTGGCACTGAAGTCCTTGGAGTTATTACTGCCGCCGGTGTATGTGGCGGAGACAAGGCGGGAGGCGTTATCATAGCTGAGATCGTACCTCTGCAAAATATAGTTGCCGGCCTTCCATGTCATGGACCCTATGTTTCCATTGTAGCATGGGGTGGCGGCATTCTCATACATCAGGCTCTCTTCAAACAATGTCATCTGATTGCTTGCGGATATGTGTTTCAGCCATGAGTGGATGTCATAGGTATATGAAACCACAAAACTGCTATTAGACATATTGGTCAGCTGCCCAAGGGCATTGTATGTGTTCTGCTGCAGTGTCATCTCGCTGTTACT
The DNA here is from genome assembly GCA_030539375.1 of Prevotella sp. Classification (GTDB taxonomy): domain Bacteria; phylum Bacteroidota; class Bacteroidia; order Bacteroidales; family Bacteroidaceae; genus Prevotella. The sequence goes on along the minus strand of JAUNSB010000012.1, from coordinate 32,905 downwards.
GTCTATCTTATGGGTAACTTTCACCAGCCTGTCCGCATCATCGTATGTGTAGGAACACTTAGCATAATCACCATAGTGGCGCATGTCGTGCCGAATTTCCACGGCCGACGGCTTTCCTGTATATGAATATGAAGTGCTGACGTAGTCATGTCCTCCAAGATGATTTGCGGTGATGACCTTAGATATATTATATCTTACATCATAGTACATAGCAGAATATATATATCCTGTCACACTGTCACCGTAAAGAATGGCGGTGGCGGCACCTGTCTGCAACCCGTGCCCCAATGACGTGTCAATGGAGGTATCATTGCCTGACACACTCAATGAGGACGGAACCTTATGGTGCCCTATGAATGAATAGCCGTCATAATACAAGGCTGTGTATAGCGTCTGCGAGTTCAGCGTAAGGTTTCTCACCGCATATCCGCCTGTTGCCACGGAAGTGCCGTCATATTCAGCATAGACATGCACCGTGCCAAGCGGCTGCAACAGCGGCTCTGTAGAATATGGGATACTGTTATGGCAGACACCGCTGACGCATGGCCTGCCAAACTTGTCAGGTATGCTGTATGTCCACTCTCCCCTGAGACGCTGGTTGCCGTCCTGTGTAAGAATGCAGTTGCCAGCCTTGTCATAGACATAGTAGATTGGGGCACATCCCGGCAGCTTCCTGTATATGCAGTGGCGCAGATTGTCGTAACGGTAGATGTAGGCATACTTCTGCATCATCGCGTCTGTGTCGTCTATGTCGTCGGAATCGTATCCGAAAGTTGAGACAATGTAGTCAGAGAGAGCGGGGGGAAGGACATATTTTATGTCACCCTTGGCGTTGTAGATATAATAGGTCTTGCCCTGGCTTGTCTCGCTGATCATCAGCCTGCCCTTGAAGTCTGTATATTCCGCACTCCAGCATCCGTCCTCGTCAACGGTACGGGTACACAGGTACTTTGTTGCTTGGGTCGTGTACATATACCCGTCCGCATGTGCTCTCATGCCGACTCCAACGTATTCGCTATATGTGACCGACACCTTTTTATCGTTCTCCTGCCATGAGGCGCCTTCCTTGAATTGTGCGGAGGGCTGTGACAGGAGGAAGCCGTCATACACAGTGCGTGAGAAAGGTGCTGAGTTGGCGCCATATCGTGAGCCTGCCAGGCTGGCGACACTGCCGTTGCTGACAAACACGCCTTTGGCTGACGAGGTCACCGGCAGCCATGTCTTTGTCCTGCGCCTGTAGTCATCATACTCGTGACGCACTATAATATCGGGCATTGTAGAGCCGGGGAATGACTGCGTCTCCTGCACGATGTCGCCAAGTCCATTGTCATAGACACGCTGCTCTACGGCCTTTTTACCAAGACTGTTAAGCTTGGTTCTTGACACTATGCAGCTGCCTGCTGTCTCCTGAGCCTGTGACGGAGTGATGAACAATGTCACCAGACAATACAGGAATAAATATTGTACTCTCATTCTGTTCATTGCTGTCCGTTTGAAAAATGGTATTCGTATTCATGGATAGTCTCAGGCTTTGAAAAGCCGTTGACAATTCTCTTCTCAGTTTTCAGTCTTCCAAGTCCGTCATATTCGTAAAGTATGGTTTTCCCGTTAATATCTGTATGGGAAGAAACACCGATCAGCGGCATATAATCCCAAGTCTGAATCCGGGCATTGGGAAGCAGGGTTTGCAGTGCGGTGTGACGTGAGCGCGAATCTCCTTCGGACAACTGTGAGGAAGCTCCCTGAACCTGTGACAAAGTGGCGTCCTGTATCATTGCTGTCATATACCTGCCGTATGAGTCCCAGAGAAAAACACTGTGTATGCCTGTTTTCGAGTCCATTATTTCTGTTGGATTTCCGTAAGAGTCATACGATAATACCTCAATGCTTTCCTTATACACGTCTCCATTCAGCTCATATAACCTTGAAGGCAGTATATTGTTGCCATAGAAGGCATAGTCAATCTTTTGTCCTGAGATGACTTCCGGCAAGTGCAAGCTTGTAGTCTCTGCTGTAATCACAGATGCCAACATGTTTCTTGACCTCATAGCGGAAATGACAGTATCAGAGTCCTTTTTTTCTTCTCCGACATACGAATACATGTCCTCATTGTCGTAAACATCTGTATAGCTCTTTTTCTTTAGAACTCCAGAATAAAGATATGAATATTCTTCCGTCTGTGTGTTATCCTTGGAGCGTGTTCCCCCATGGCGTAGAATTGTTGTGGACTTGCCTGTCATTTTAGATGTACCCAATCTTTTCATGATGGGTTTATAGAATCCGCTTAGATCTATGTATTCCAAACGGCAGCCCATTCCTAACTGGATGGTATGACGTCCGCAATGCCCTCTTGATGCTGCACTGTCAAAAATATATCCAGATTTGTATAAATTGTCCTCACTGTAGGAATACTTCTCTTCAGATACGAGATTCCAGGTTCCGTTATTGTAAGAGTAGTCCGACATATATTTCAGTTGATGTCTTTTGTCCGGAGATTCCAGACATACAAGACCGGGACCACCCATGTAATAATAAAGAGGTTCGAAATAAGCTGTATCCGGGACAGCTGTCTGTTTGAAGTACGACATATAGGATATAATCGGGTCAAGCTGATAGCTGTAGATATCGTACTTGTAAACTGTCTTACCTATACATTCCGTAGGTTCGTGCGGATTTCCGTGGTAAACAGTAATTTCGGGATATACCACAGGCCGCCTGCCGTGAAGGCGCGTCCGGAATGTATTTGCGGAGAAAAAAGCATCCCACCACATGGGGGTACCTTGAATGTTGTACATGTTTTTAAAATTGCTTGGCAGTCCTACGGCCATCTCACGAAATCCGCTCGGTACATTTGACGAATAGCTATAATTCATGAAAGTGAGCAGATTGGGATCAACAACAGCTTCTCCACAACCTATATGGTCTTTGATGTTATATTCTTCAGGTAATGGCAGCGGAAAATTCTTCTGTTTAATATCATTGTATGTAAACCCATATCGATAATAATCTTTACTGGCAATTTCTCCATCTGCCGTCCAGTTTATGATGGACTCGATTCTGAAACCGCCACCTTCGATGATGCGCTGGCTTCGTCTGTCAAAGACAATATCCCCATTGGCCGACGATGCCGTTAGAAATCGGTGATTCTCGAAAGTGAAGGTTGTACGTCCACCGTTGGGATATGTTATGGAGCTTAATACTCCATGGAATTGGGGAGATGTGGGTTGGCGCGATTCCCCGTCTTTAATGGTTTGCAGTTTTATTTTTAAATAATAGTTCAGGTCATCCGGATTGTTGTCGATAACTTGTGCCGGATTTCCGTATGCCGAAAGTTGTTTTTCCAGAGAAGTCCGGTTTATCTCAGATTTGTTAATATACATGTTAAAGTTGCCAAGGTCATAAGTATTCCTGTTTGATTCGCAAAGGTTGCCCCAGTAGTCTGTATAGTTCCCCGGTATTTTGTTTGTGTACGTAAACCCGTATACAAGTTTATCTTCTTCATTCTGCCCGGATATGACGAGCGACGTAAGGGACGAACCGTTTATGCCAAGTGTGAATGTTCTTATTGTCTCACCACAATCGCTTACTACAATATCCGTCATGTGCTCGCCGTCGGACGTATAGTTGAAATCTATCTTTGTTGGGCCATAGCAGATGCGGCTAAGAAACCTCATGGAATACCTTGGGCTCTGTGACTGGAGGATTTTCATGACATTAATACGTTTTTCTTGTGCATCTTCAGACATTCCTGAAAAAAGACGGCTAACCCTAATTAAAGGTTCGCTGACTGTCTGCGTATGGATATTCTTCAACGGCATATACTCATAGTTTATTGTTCCCTTTGCAGGTATGTCTATGCTCGTCAGCAGCCATGTCACATTTCTATTTGCATTAAAATCACTCTCTAATCCATTGACAATCTTATCTGCTACAGTGAAATGATATGTTATTCCATTCTCGTCCTTTAAAGTGAATGCATCTATTGAATTTTGCCCATAACTGCATGATATCTTGACATGACAGTCAGAAGACATCAGGTCATATTTCATGATACCATTTTCTTTATACATGAAAAACGGTATTGTTCTTCCTGACGGTAACACAATATTGTAGTTGTCATATTGAAAGTTCAGTCTGTCAAGGTCATTTGCATAGTCCATGTATCTCCTTGGATGTCCTGAATGATCTTGAAAAGAATCCAAGACAAATTGAGTGCCGAACATACTGTATTCGTCAGCACAGTCATTAATGGTTCTTGAAACGCATGAGTTTCCAGACAATGTCCATCCTAACCCTGTGACATCATAGTTGTAACCTGATTTTAGGGGAGCAGCCTCGTAATGCAACGTCAATGGTATCCTGTAACCGTGGAAATCTATTTCATATAGAGGAATACTTATATCTGGAGCACCATAATTGTTGTTGACCTTATAGTCGCCAAGACGGGTGAAGGCAACAGCCTGCGGGCTTGGCGGAACCTCTGGCGACATATATGGCAGCCCAGGTACGGATATGTCTGACAACAACATTATAGAGTCAGATACGACTGTGTTTACCGTATCATTCTCTTCCTGTGCGGATAACCATACAGGATACAATAACATGATTAATGCAATATAAACTGAATTTTTCATAACTATTCTACTATAAAGTTCATTGTGTCAATTTGATTGTTAACTACAAGCGAAAGAATATATTGACCACGCCTAAGTCCAGAATAGGACATTCTGACCTCATGGGCAGAAGAATAGCCTAACATGAACTCGCTTGTACGATAAATATATCCCTTGACATCAGAAAGAAGCAGTCTGCATTGTCTCGTCTCACCTGACGGATAAGTGGCAATGTATTTCCCGCTATCAAACACAACCTCCATCGTGTCGGGATTTTTCTTAATGAATGAGGCTATATTATCATTGTCGCATACATTACCGCTGTTTTCAATCTCCTCCTGATTCCTCCTTGTCTGCAGATTCTCTTCATCAAGTGAAAGACTTTCCTGCTCTTCAGGCGGGAAGAAATACGTCTCTCTCACACAAGGCTCGTCCTGTGGAAAATATAAAGTGTAGTCTTTAACTATAGGATAACGGTAGCCCTTGATATAGAGTTCCCTCTCAACCTCCGTATATATGCTGTCCGCTTCTGTGTGTCTCCTCGATATTTCAGCTTCATTGAAAGACAGTGAGTCAGCAGAAGTATCCAAATCCACCTGATCATACAGAAACTTCCTTTTACGGCTTATCTGTAAAGCATTGTTTATGGCGTTTCCATTTGGCAAGACAAGAGTCCCTATACTATCTGCATGTATGGTGTATGAGCCATACTTATGAATTTTCATCTTGTCACAGTAGTTAATATGGCTTGCGAAGAAACCATCGTGTTTGTCTCCCAAGGCCATTGGGAATACGCACAAAGTCTCAGGTATATAGAAACGCTCCATTATTAGAGGATTTTCAGAACCGACCAGCAACAGCGAGTCGGAATGTAACGTATAATACTTTCGCATACCTTGAAAAAGTCCGGTTATTGTATCCGTCTTGAAATCTTCGTAAGTCTCATCAAGCGCCTCACTGCATTTCTTTGAATTTGAAAGGTCCCAGATATTTTTTGCAGACAGCTTCTGCTTCTTTACCACATCCCCGATTCTTACGGAGTTGCGGCTGAGCTCAATAGTTGTTTGGGAAAATGTACGGCTATTGTTCAGGATGCATAATAATACTATAGTCAATAATTTTTTTTCATACATGGATATATAATTTTTAAAGATTATGTAGTATTGGGTAAGTTTAAATATTTTGACCACAAAAGTACTAAATTTATTCCTTATTATATAATGTATAGTTAAGAAGCTTCGAGTTTTTACAGAAATTTAACAAAAGATAATTGGACAATGCTTTTTTGATGTTTATTGTCGCATCACAAATTATAGACGGAAATTTGAATTATAATCCAATAAAGCGAAAAACTTTATTTTACCATTACTAAATGCGAAATGTTGGTGCTTGATGACGTAAGTAAAATACGGTGCTTATTACTTCATTTCACACTTTATGCCGAAAATGTGCCAATCTTTAGAACATGCTTACATTAGTTAAGGTTTGTTTGGTTAACGACACACAAAAAAAAAAGAAAAACAATTTCGTTGTTTTTATACATTTATTTTTTTATATAATTTTGCGCCCGATTTTAGGATAATTATAAAAAAAGTAAGAGAAATGAGCAAAAAAATTATTGTTGGTTTTGTCATGATGACATTAAGCGCCCCACTGCCTTCAAATGCCAAGAAGGTGGACGTTTCCAATGCCAGGGAAACTGCGCGGATTTTTTTTGGAAAAACCTCTGCAAAACGTGCTCCGGGTTCAGTGACAACTGAGTTGAGCCTGTACGAGGACAATTCCAATGCCACATCTTCTTATTATGTATTTAACAGGGGGACGGATGGCGGCTTCGTGATTGTGTCGGCAGACGACACGACAGTGCCTGTGATAGGATTTTCCGACAAGGGCAAGTTTGACTATGCCAATATGCCGGAAGCCATGAAATGGATGCTGGACTCTTATGACAGGCAAATAAAATCGAATGCCTTCAAGGCACCTTCCGTTGCTTCCGATGCAAACAGCTATGCTGTCATGAAACGCAGCGTGTTGTCACGCAACACTGCCGAATGGAGTCAGGAAGAGCCGTTCAACTATCTCATTCCCGGCCGTAAGCTTGTTGGATGCGTGGGTGTGGCAATGGCAACGATAATGCAATACTATAATTATCCGGCAGCCGGTAAGGGCAGTATGAACGGCAATGACTTCAACCACACATACGACTGGGCCAACATGCGTACTGACAACTACCGCAGCGGCTATACCACGGCACAGGGAAACGCGGTTGCCAGACTGGTGGCAGATGCGGCGATTAGCATCCAGACCAATTTCAGCATGTCGGGCAGCAGTGCCAGCGAGGTCAGGGTTCCGGCTGCTCTCGTCAATTATTTTGGCTATGACGCCGGAGTGTCATACAAGAAAAAGTCGGAAATGACGCAAAAGGCATGGGAAGAGCTCATTATGAGCGAGATTGATGCCGGTCGCCCTGTGCTGTACAGCGGTCAGGATGTGTCGGCAGGCCATGCTTTTGTATGCGACGGTTACGAGATGCGCGGCAGCCAGCCTTATTTCAGAATGAACTGGGGATGGGGCGGCATAGGCAATGACGTATTCCTGGTGTCAGACCTTACACCGACAACTCAGTCGGGCAACAAGTGGAATTTCTCTGAGCAGGCAACCATTATATATAATATAAAGCCGGCTGATAACAGCATTGCATGGTCGGCAATACAGCTCACAAGCGACGAGAAGCAGATAGGCATGAGCTCGGACAAGGAGACCGTGGGAGCAGGAGAAAGCTTCACTGTGCGTGCCGGTGCGTTCAAGAACGTGTCTTACGACAGCTTCTCAGGAAAGATTGCCGTGGCGATGTTTGCTTCTAATGGAGCATTCAAGACTCTGGTGTCTCCCGAGTACAATTACGGTCTTCAGGCATTTCAGGTGGACGGGGCACTTTACCGCGACTTCAAGTGTACGGTTCCTGCCGGAACAACAGTATCTTTAGGCGATGCATTCCGCATGGTGACAAAAGCCACAGGAGAGAGTGAATGGAAGCCTGTCACCGGCGGTTCGCTTACTACGAATGCGATTGAGGCTATTGGAAACAATATTGCTTATTTCACTGTGAGAAAGCCGTCCTCGCTTAATGGCGCGACACTTGAAGGCGCGGCAGACAAGGTGATAAAGGGACGCAGCTATGCGTTCCGTGTGGTGCCCGACAATGCGGATGACGTGGTGACAGTGAAAGCCAACGGATATATCCTCACACAGGGCAACAATTTTACATATACGCTTCCCAACGTGATTGAGGATGTGACACTCGATGTGTATGTGCAGAATGCCGCAGAAGTGAAGCGTAGCAAGACTTTGTGGGTGTCGGGCGGTATGCTGGAGAAGTCTTTGAGTGAGGAGGAGTGCGGAACGGTGAAAAGCCTTACTCTGTTCGGCACAATGGATGTGCGCGATTTTGATTTCATCCGTGAGAAAATGCGTGTTGACTCACTCGACCTGTCGGGCGTGCGCATCATTGCCAACGGTACGAATGCCGCCAACGCCATTCCCGCCCGTGCGTTCAATGGATGCAGCACACTGAAAGCTATAAAGCTGCCGGCAGGTGTGACACGCCTGTGCAACCGTGCCTTTGGGTTCACAGGCTTGAGGGAAGTGGAGATTCCCGCCTCTGTGTCAACATGGGATTACAATGTGTTCTTAGGATGCTCAAGCCTGTCGAAGGTGATATCGCGCCGCCGCAGTCCGGCATTCATCAACTGGTGTGTGTTTAGCGGCACTCCGCACACACAGCTTGTTGTTCCTACAGGGTGTGCGGCGTTGTATCAGGCAAAGGATAACTGGAAGGACTTTAAGAGTGTGACAGAAGAAGACGCCGCTCCGGCAACATCATACAAGGTGATAATGCAGGATGCCAGCGGTTTGAAGGTCACTGCCTTGGACGGCTCGTCTTCAGAGATGGCGCCCGGTGGGAAATATCGTTTCACGGTAGAGACCGATGGCAGTCATGGTGACGACCGCATGACGGTGTATGCCAACACAGGCGTACTTACGGCTGTGAACGGAGTGTATGAGGCTACGATAAATGCAAATACGCTGATACATATTGACTTTACCGAGCCCGCTGCCAATGCAGGTGTGTCTCCTTGGAAGCTCACATCGTCAAAAGGCGGAGTCGGTTTGGTGACCGATGTTATCAACGTCATGCCAGGAAAGGCATTCACCATACGTGCCAATGCACTGGACATTCCTGCTGGCGACTCTTTCAAGAGCGGTATAGCATACGCTGCGGTACTGACAGACAAGGACGGAAGGATAAAGGAAGTGATTTCGCCCGTTGTCACAAATCCATACACCAACACCGGTGTACAGCCGGCTACGTTCAATTGCTGTGTCAAGGAGTCGAACGTCAACGAGGGCAATATGATACGTATCGCCACATCGTCGAACATGAAGACATGGAGCCTTGTCGAGGCAGCCGGTGCCGATGTGAAGGCTGCGATACCCGCAATAGGCAATGAGGTGGTTTATCATACTGTAAAAATGCCTGCCAATTTGGAGAAGGCTGTCATCACCAATGCCGTGACTCAGGTTATGCATGGCGGTGACATCACATTCACAGTGAATCCAAAACTGTCTACCGACCGTGTGTCTGTGGCTGTGAACGACAAGGATTATGTGGTGGCACAGAAGTCTGCAACGGTGCAGATAACCAATGTCAAGGAAGACCTCGATGTGACAATATCTGTATATGACCAGAACGAGACACCATATAAGACATACAATATCTATGCCGGACAGCTGGCCGAGAAGATTACCGAGACCCCGAAGAACGCACATATAAGGCTGGTGGGCAAGATGAATGCCAAGGACTTTGAGGTGATTCAAAAATATACAAGAGCTCTCTCTACGATTGATCTTTCAGATGTTGAGATTGTCGGTGACGGAAAAATGGCTAATTCATTGCCTAAAGAAGCTTTTGCCACTGCAGAAACGGCACCAAAAGGATCAGCCATAACAAAAGTTATACTCCCCAAATCACTTAAGCGTATAGAGAACAGTGCATTCTATCGCTTGATTTATTTGAAAGAGATAACCATACCGGAGAATGTTGAATATATAGGAGTACAGGCTTTTTCACAGTGTACTAAATTGACGAAGGTAATTTCATTGTCTGCCAATCCTATTCCTCTTACAAACGGCGACCCGTTCCCCGGTGGCTCGGGCATGACCAAGAACATCACATTGGAAATACCGCAGGGAAGCAAGTCAAAATATCAGGCTCTGTCGTATTGGAATCTGTTTGCCACTATAAATGAGATTGCTCCTACATATACAATCACTTATGACCCTGAGCGCGCTGAGCCGTATAACATAACAGCGAATACGGACAAGGTTGAAGCAGGAAAAGCTGTCTCTATGAAAGTTAAGGTACATCCTATATATAATAATAATAATCCGGTTAAGCCCAATCAGAAATATAAGGTTTACCTGAACGGCACGCAGACAGACGGAGGCAGTTTTGCAGAAAACTATAATATGTGGAGTGTTACGGCCAACAGCGATGTCCACTTTGATGTGGTATATTTCTATGATGCAACAGTGACATCTCCGGAGAATGTCAAGGTTGCTGCTGTGGATGGCTATACACTTACAGACATAAAGGAAGGCGATGCGTTGAAGTTTACCATGACGGCACCTGAGAATGAGGAAATGACCGTTAAGGTAAAGGTTGACGGCAACGAGATACCTGCCGATGAGAGCGGTATATATACGGTGGAGGACATTCAGTCCAATGTGGCTGTCGATGTGGCAGTCGTACCCGTAAATGGTGCCACGCTTACAAATGAAGATATAAAGGCCATCGCGACCGACGAGGTGGCAGACATAAAGGAAGTGAAGCTTGACGGTGAAATATCCGAGGAGACATTTACCACCATACGCGAGAACTTCGAGGGATTGGAGAACATAGACCTTAGCGGAATGGAGAACACGGTGATACCGGATAATGCGCTGAACGGACTTACGAACCTTGTCAATGTCAACATACCGGAGACCGTGACCGCAATCGGCGAGAACGCTTTTGCAGGATGCTCTAACCTTGAGACTATCACGCTGACCAATGTGTCGGAAATAGGCAACGGTGCATTTGCAGGATGCGGCAGCCTGACAAGTGTAATCATCAACACTCAAGGCTCAGAGGTTGCAGCTGCGGCAAGGAAGGCGGCAGCGCGTGCCGGTGGAAAGGCTGCCTCAGGCATCAGCACAGAGTCTTTCGCCGGAGCTAATCCCAATTGCCTCGTGTTTGTGATGGACGGTGTGGCATCGGGTGAGAATATCATCGCCAACAAGGGAGGTGAGGCAGGATATGTTGCAACTGGCGGTGTGCGCATGGATGCCGGATATGCATTCGCCACTCCAAACCAGTTTGCCATGAACGGCAACCAACTTATCTTGAAGCGTGACTTCGGCTCATCGGAAAACTGGAACGCCATTGCACTTCCGTTTGCCATGAATGAGAGCGAAATTGCATCTGTGTTTGGTGAGAATACACTCGTGGCTTCACTTGACACACTTTCAGGAAACACTGTATACTTTGATGTTGAGACCAAGGCAATAGAAGCAAACAAGCCTTATCTGATCAGAGTCTCGGATGTGAAGGACAGCTATACTGTAAATGTCTCTGACGTTTATCCATTCAATTCAGATATGACAGACGAAAAACAGAATGTAGCCTTTGTCGCTGCTTATTCTGCCACTGAATTGCAGGACAACGAACATAACATAGAGGGCAATGCCATAAATGAGGCCGGAGGAACCACGGCTGGAGCATTCACGGGATATCTGCGCATATCGGCAGATGAGACATCCTACAACCTGTGTCCGGGATATGCCAAGACTGTGTCGCAGACAAACTTCGCAACATTCAGCGCCACATATCCTGTTAATGTACCTGAGGGAGTGACGGTTTACTCGTCAAGACTCGACGGTGACAAGGTGGTGATTGAAGCTGTTGCCACAAAGATAATACCGGCAAACACCGGAGTGATTATCGGTGGTTCGGGCGAAAAAGGGTTTTCTGTGGCTACAGAGGAAGGCAGCCCCATATCCACAGTGCTGACAGCCGCTCCCAACGGAATAGAGTCGGACGGAACTATCTACGGACTGCTGAAAGATGAGAATATGTTTGCAAGAGTGAAACAGGGAACATCGCTCGCCGCACATACCGCTTATCTGAAGCTTACTCAGAGCGGCGCTCCGAAACTCAGCGTAGTACTTGGAGACGGCAATACAACATCTATTGACGGCATAGACAGCACTACAGGCCCTGAGAACAAGGCGATATACAATCTCAACGGTCAGCGTATGTCAACCGTACAGAAGGGAGTGAATATTATCGGCGGTAAAAAAGTAATAATCAAATAAAAAAGCAGAATTTATGAAAAAGGTATATATTAGACCAGAGATCACAGTGATAGAGATGCAGACGGACTGTTCCATTCTTGCTGGCTCATTTGGTGTGAGCGATGTCCCACAAGACGGAAGTCATTTTAACGCCAACAGACGTAAATCTATATGGGATGACGAGGATGATGAATTGTTTTAATATCTGTCTGTAGTTATAACAACAATAAAATTTATAGATGAGGGGGTGTCATAAGTTGTGACACACCCTCTTTTTATTTTACACATTGTATATATTAGTTGGAGTGTTAATTTACCACCGTTTTATAGAATCCACCTATAGGTCTATTTCAAAATGCTGATAGTCTTTGAGTGATTTCCAGTTGCCGCCCCATTTGAACCCAGCCTTGATGAACAGTTTATATGCAAGGTCATTGTGGGTTATTTTATATGGAATGTCAGTTCGGGTGTTACGGTTAAACGCATATTTTCTGCTTATGGCAGGCTCTATTTTCCATGTGCCGTCAGCTTTCCGCCTCACGTATGGGTTGTAGAGAGGATTAATGTCTATAGCAAGCCCCATGCCGTGCTTTGAGATTTTGGTGGTGGAGCCAGTTATGTAACGGAAATTAAACGATGAGGAGTTGTTGGCTTGCATCGCAGTCTTATCGTTGGCATCATAGTTGTCTATAAGCACCATCCGCTCTATTCTGTAGCCAGCCTGGTAAAGCTGGCAGAATATTGTCAGCACCTTGTCGGCAATGGCAGCGTTTACCACCATCTCGCCACGCTGTGGCTTTCCCTCTGCATTGCGGTGCAGCATTCTCAGGTAGCGCAAGTCACTTCTTTTGAGTGGGCAGTTTTGTTTCCATGACTTCTTCCACATTCTGGCAAATATGTCATCGCCTATCTTTTCTGTCTGAAACCATGCGTCCAGTCCAATACGGTTCACTTCCGACTCGTCAACCACAGTCCCTGCAATCCATTGGTGGAAAAGCCTGTCGGTATCCCCGTTGTTCTCATATCCTAAACTTGTGGCCGGCCGTACTGCCATAAGAATCATTACTGTCATTAAAATCAGTTTCTTCATGAGGTTTATCGTTTTGCACTTTAGAAATTTGGTTGCAAATTTATATAAAAATTCCGAATTATAAGCCAGTCGGGATAAAAATGTTATCTCAAGCCTAAAAAAGTCTGAAATCAAGGCACACGTACTTAACAAAAACTATAGCCTCTTCTGTGATTTAACAAAAAGAGCCTATAACGTTTTTTCACAACAAAGTTTTGGTAATATTGTGAAAAAATTGTATTTTTGCACAATATTTCTACTACAACATGATAAAAGTAATAGTAAAAGACAACGATTTGCGTGCTGCCGCAGCACAGGGTATGGACGAATTTGTGGGCATATTTGTAACAGCCATCAACAATGCCATTGGCGGACAGCTGACGGCGGAGAATATGGCGCAGCTAAATACTGAACAGATAACACTGCTGGCGTATATCGCCCTGCGCAACGAGATGATGGACGGCGGAATGGTGCAGCTTATTCACAATGGCTATGGACCGTTTATCTTCCAAAATCCTTTTGCAAGGGTGGTGAAGATGTGGGGACTGCGTGACCTGTCGAAGTTGATGTATGAGGCTGGCAGGCTCTACAAACAGCATCACGAGGCGATAGAGCGCGAATGCAGCGATGAGGAGTTTATGGCGCTGTTTGAGCGATTCCCGTGCTTCGACGACATCGATGATTCGTTTGTTGAGCATGAGGAGCAGTTTACGGCGCAAATTGCCGAATATATTGACAACAATATCGAGAAGTTTGCCGAGATTGAACAGTAGGCAGAGACAGGCAAACGGCTAAGAAAATTATTCATTGACTATGAACAAGGAACAGGAACTGATAAGGAAAAAGAGCCCGGTGAACATACGCAACAAGAAGGCGTCGTTTGAGTATTTCTTCATCGACATTCTCACTGCGGGTATAGTGCTCACCGGCACCGAGATAAAATCAATACGCAACGGCAAGGCAAGCCTTGTGGACACCTTCTGCTATATTAACAACGGTGAGATATGGGTGAAGGGAATGAACATCAGCCCATATTTCTATGGCTCGTACAACAATCATGAGATGAAGCGCGACCGCAAGCTGCTGCTCAACCGCAAAGAGATACAAAAGTTGCAAAGTGCCACCAAGCAGACGGGATATACCATTGTGCCACTGCTGGTGTTCATCGACGACCACGGCAGGGCAAAAATGGACATTGCCCTGTGCAAGGGTAAGAAGGAGTATGACAAGCGGCAGACGCTGAAAGAGAAGGAGGACCGCCGCGAAATGGACAGGGCGATGAAGTTTTGAGTTTTGAATTACGAGTTACAAATTACAATTTGTCGCTTCGCGATGTAGAATTATAAAATTAAGAATTATTTTGCGCGGCGGGAACAATTTGTAATTCAAAATTCGTAATTCGTAATTTAACAACTCTTAATCGCAGCGAAGCGAGAACAATTTGTAATTCAAAATTCGTAATTCGTAATTAATATGATAAAGACTGTGATATTCGACCTTGGCGGTGTAATTATGACACTCAGCCCCGAAGTGGCGGTGGGCAGATTTCAGGCATTGGGACTGAAAGATGCCGCCACACACATGGATGCATACACTCAGAAAGGAATCTTCGGAGCACTCGAAGAAGGAAAAATCAGTGCGGAGACCTTTCGCACTGAGCTTGGAGCGCTGTGCGGCAGAGAACTCTCATGGCAGGAATGCCAACATGCCTGGCTGGGCTATGTCAGGGAAGTGCCGCGCCGCAATCTTGACACGCTTCTGCAACTGAAAGAAAAGGGCTACAGGGTGGTGCTGCTGTCAAACACCAATCCTTACATGATGCGCTGGGTGGAGAGCAGCGACTTCAGCGGCGACGGCAACCCGCTCAACCACTATCTGCACAAGCTCTACAAGAGCTATGAGCTGGGCTGCATGAAGCCCAACCCGCTGTTTTTTGAAAAGGTGCTTGCCGAAGAACAGCTCAATCCCGACGAGGCGATCTTCCTCGATGACGGTCCGCGAAACGTTGAGGCGGCACAGGCTCTCGGCATACGCTCAATCCTCACCGCCAACGGCGAGGACTGGCGTGACAGACTATGGAAAGAACTAAACTGAAAATATCACCCCTAACACTACAATCATGAAAAAACTACTGTCACTGCCGCCAAACCTTGTCGGCTCATTTCATAAAGTCACCGGTCTTGACAAAGACGAGTATTTCTGCACCAACGACCCCGTGGACCACAAGCTCGGAAGCGGAGGCGGCACCACGTGGCTGCTGGAGGAATGCCACAGGGCATGGGGCAAGGAAATGAATTTCGACAAGTGGCTCGCCAGCGATCGCCGCATACTGCTGCACGCTGGAGGACAGAGCCGCCGCCTGCCGAGCTATGCCCCGAGCGGAAAGATTCTCACACCGATACCAGTGTTCCGCTGGGAGCGCGGCCAGAGACTGTCGCAGGATTTGCTGAGCCTTCAGGTGCCTCTCTACGAACGGCTGATGAAGCTCGCCCCCGACAACATTCACACCATGATAGTGAGCGGCGATGTGTACATTCGCGCTGCAGAGCAACTGCCGCAAGTGCCCGAAGCCGACGTGGTGTGCTACGGACTGTGGCTCGACGCATCGATAGCCACCGACCACGGTGTGTTCGTGAGCGACCGCTCAACGCCAAACACGCTGAAACAGATGCTTCAAAAGCCGTCGCTGACCACGCTCAACAAACTGCTGCACACAAGTTTCTACCTCACCGACATAGGAATATGGCTGCTGAGCGACCGCGCCGTGAAGCTGCTCATGGACCGCAGCAAAAGCGGCGGCGAGATAAAGGAGTACGACCTGTACTCGGAGTTTGGCTGCACGCTGGGCACCACCCCCACAATCATGGACGAGGAACTGAGCCGGCTCACCGTGGCAATACTGCCGCTGCCCGGCGGCGAATTCTACCACTATGGCACAAGCGGCGAGATGATTTCATCTACGCTCGCCATACAGAACATCGTGAACGACCAGCGCGAGATTATTCACCGCGGACGCAAGCCTCACCCCTCTATTTTCATACAAAACGCCGTTTCGGACATAAAGATAACGGAGCAGAACACCAACCTGTGGATTGAAAACTCACACATAGCCGCAGGCTGGACGCTTGCCCACGACAACATCATTACGGGAGTGCCGCGCAACGACTGGCAGATAAAGCTGCAGCCGGGACAATGCGTAGACATTGTGCCGATAGGCGACAGCCAGTGGGTGGTGCGCCCCTACAGAATGGACGACAAGTTTGCCGGACCGCTCCAGCAGACACCGATGTTCCCTGTGGTGGACAGCATTGCCGACATGGGCAGGGTGCTCAGGATGATGCTGAGCGAGGAGGTGGACCTGACGGGCTACGAGCTGAAGAGTGCCGAGCAGATTTCAAACGAAGCAAACCTCATAAGGCTGTTTGAGCAGCGCAACGCCTTCCGCAAGGACAACTGGACGGCGCTTGCCGACAACCATCAGCACAGCGTGTTCTACCAGCTCGACCTCGACGATGCCGCCCGGCAGTTTGCTGCCAACGGCATAGCGGAGCCAAAGCCCATAGGCACTGACGTTCCACTGATGACGCAGATACACGATGCCATGTTCCGCTCACAGCTGGCAAGACTCAACTCGCAGCCATTCCAAGAGCATGCCGACAAGGCGTTTGCCCTGCTTGGCAAAGGAATAACCGACACGGTGCTGGCAGAAAAGCAGCAGCCACAGATGTCAGTGTACAAGGACCAGATAGTGTGGAGCCGCTCGCCGGTGCGCATTGACATTGCGGGAGGATGGACCGACACCCCACCCTATTGTCTGATGGAGGGCGGCAACGTGGTGAACATCGCCATAGAGCTGAACGGACAGCCGCCGCTGCAAACCTACATAAAACCGTGTAAGGAGCCGCATATAGTGCTGCGGAGCATCGACCTTGGAGCAGCCGAGACCATCACCACCTACGAACAGCTTGCCGACTTCAAGCATGTGGGCAGCCCGTTCTCCATACCCAAGGCGGCGCTGGTGCTGGCGGGATTTCAGCCGGGATTCTCGGCACAGACGTTCCCGTCGCTCGAAGCCCAGCTGCAAGACTTTGGCTGCGGAATGGAGGTGACACTGCTTTCGGCAATACCGGCAGGCAGCGGACTGGGCACCAGCAGCATCTTGGCAGCCACGGTGCTGGGAGCCGTCAACGACTTCTGCGCCCTGGCATGGGACAAGGCGGAGATTTGCAAGCGCACGCTGGCACTGGAGCAGATGCTCACCACGGGCGGAGGCTGGCAGGACCAGTATGGCGGAGTGTTCGGCGGAGTGAAACTATTGCAGACGGGGCGCGGATTTGAGCAGAGCCCGCAGGTGCGCTGGCTTCCCGACAATGTGTTCACACAGCCCGAATATGCCAGCTGCCACCTTTTATATTATACAGGCATCACGCGCACAGCCAAGAGCATACTGGGTGAAATAGTGCGCCGAATGTTTCTGAACAGCAACGCACAGCAGCAGATGCTCCGCGAGATGAAAGCCCACACGCTCGACATGTACGAGGCGCTGCAGCGCAACGACTTCCAGAAGGTGGGAACGCTCATTCGCCGCACATGGCAGCAGAATCAGGCGATAGACTGCGGCACCAACCCCGAGCCTGTGCAGGCTATAACCAGTCTCATCGACGACCTTTGCCTGGGCTACAAGCTGCCTGGCGCAGGCGGAGGCGGCTATCTCTACATGGTGGCAAAGGACCCCGAGGCGGCAGCGCGCATAAAGCAGATAATAAACTCCAACCGCAACAATCCCAACGCCCGCTTCGTTGACATGACGCTGAGTAGGAAGGGACTGCAGGTGAGCAGAAGCTGACATTGCTACAATAATATTTCGACATAGTTTTGTAATATCCGTGTCACAACACTGAAATATTCCTATATTACCTTTGCAACCGAAAACTTGAGTTGACAAAGGTAATATAGGGAAATGAAGAATATCTATTTGATGGCTGCACTCCTGATGGCGCAGGCAGCAACAGCGAATGCTCAGGAAAATAAAGAAGAGAGCCTTGCCGGCGCTCCAAAGATTGGTGGTACAATCCGTTCTAAATACGAGTATCAGACCGAAGAGGGAGAGGGACGGTTTGAGGTGCGCACGGCACGCATCAATGTCACGGGGCAGATTACTCCTCAGGTGAGCTACAAGGCGGAGATTGACCTCTGCGACGAGGGAAAAATAAAGATGCTCGACGCCTACACCCGCATCAAACCGTGGAGCACCCTCCAGCTGACCATCGGTCAGGAGCGTGTGCCCTTTACCATCGATGCCCACCGCTCTCCCCATCAGCAGTACTTCGCCAACCGCTCGTTCATAGCCAAGCAGGTGGGCAATGTGCGCGACGTGGGTGCCGAGATCGGCTACACATGGAATGTGGGATTCCCCATCGTCGTAAATGCAGGCATCTTCAACGGTTCGGGACTCACCGACCAGAAGGACTACTGGACTAAGGGCGTGAATTATTCGGCTAAAGCCCAATTCATATTTCCTAATGTAAATCTCGTGCTAAGCACACAGAAGACCAAGCCATCAGACGTAACGGTTACAATGTACGACGGAGGTCTGACCTTCCACAAAGGCGGCTTTATCGCCGAGGCTGAGTATCTCTATAAGCACTACAGCCGGAATGCCTTCCACGACGTGCATGCCTTCGACGGCTTCGTGTGCTATGACATCCCTGTCCGCAATCCAAAGAGCATCATTAAGAAGGTGTCACCCCTGGCGCGCTATGACTTCATGAGCGACCACAGCGACGGCATCCGATATGGAGGCAGCGACACCGAGCCGGGAGCACTGAAAATAAATGACTACAAGCGTCATCGCGCCACATGCGGTGTAACCCTTAGTCTTGCCAAGCCTTTCATCTCTGACATCCGCATCAACTTCGAGAAATATTTCTACGGCAATGGCGCCATCGCCAAGAAATCAGAGAAAGACAAGATTGTAGTGGAGTTTATGACGCATTTCTAAGATATGCAAGAAAGAGATTTTACCAATATCGCAAGCCCTCTATCTATGTCTTCATTCGAAAGCGAGGCATATCCTAACCTTATTCCGTATATAGGTTCGGAAAAGCTGAAACGGTCAGGCGTATAGAAGTTTACAAACGATTTGCCGGCTTGTTCCCTGACCTTGTACAAATTTACGCTGTCGCAGGCGGGCACTAACCAGAAAGCCAAGCCTCCTGTCGGTATGCTGTACCTCACCTTGCCGCGCAAATGCTTCTCCAGCATGGCAGCGAAAAAGTCTCTTTTCTTCCGGTAAACCTCAACCATCCTTTTCTGGTGCCTGCGTAGTTCGCCGGAATCAATCAAGTCGAGCAAAGCCTGCTCCATGAAATTATCACCCTGCATGTCCATGATTTTACGCAGTTCTCCCACCCTGCCGATAAAGTCCATGGAACTGTAAATGTAACCGATTCGTATTGCCGGGGCAATCAGTTTGCTGAATGTACCTATATACACGTAATTCTGTATCTCTTCATGAGCAGCTATCGGCATTACCGGGCGCAGACCGAAATGGAACTCGTTGTCGTAGTCGTCCTCTATAATCGTAAATCCGTAATGATTTGACAGTTCAACAAGCCTCAACCGTTTGTTCAGGCTCAATGTCACAGTAGTGGGGTACTGGTGGTGCGGTGTAAGATATACAGCCTTAACGGTATTCCGTTTCGCAAACTGTTCTACCGATTCCACACAGATGCCGTCTGCCTCCACCTCTATTGGAACGATTTTAGCTCCCGCATGTCTGAACGTTTCCCATGCAGGCCGGTATCCAGGATTTTCCACCAATATCACATCATCCTTCTTTAACAGGCAATGAGCAGTAAGGAACAGAGCCATCTGGCTTCCGCGCGTTATGCACAACTGTATTGCAGAGGTTCTCATCTGTCTGTTTCGGTTCAGCATGTTGGAAATAGCCTCCCTGAAATGCAAGTCTCCCAATTTATTGGACAGATTCATTATCTGCCAGCTTGCCTTTTGTTTGAAAACCCGGCGATATGACCTTACCAGTTCGTTTATCGGCGAGCGTGTAATATCAGGAATACCGTCATCAAAAAATATCTGTCCGCTCCGAAATTCTTCCTCATTATCCGTAACCGGCTGCCGATTTCTCTTTGACCTCACCGCCCATGGCAATGTCCCCGACACTACAGTACCATAGCGCTCCGTTGTGCTGACCCACCCTTCGGTTGACAGAACTTCAATTGCCCGCACAACCGTGTTTCGGTTTACTCCCAACTCATAGCTTAGTTGCCGCGTACCGGGTAATGCCGTTCCAGGTTGGAGCGAACCATTTTTGATGGCAGCGATAATTCCATTTGCAATTTGTATATAAATTGCCTCGTGCAAATTCCTGTCGATGCTCAGATTCATAAATACATATTTTTATTGAACTGCTTGCGATTATCACAATTACACTGCAAAGGTAGTCAAAAAAAAGTAATTTTGCAGCATTAAGGCAAATAAATTGCTGGACCACCTGTATTTGTTAAAACTGGACCACAGGGATAATCCAGAAAAGTTGTAACTTTGCACAAAATTTTAAACAGACAACCATGCAGTATAGAATGAAAACTCACCAACTGACCGTTGAACAGACGGTCAGCCTGCTCAAAAACGGACTGGCAGGCACTCTGGCAACGGTAAATGAAGCCGGGACTCCTTATGTCACACCGCTTCACTATGTTTATGACAAGGGAAATATTTATTTTCACGGCTTGCCCATAGGTCAGAAGATGGATAACATACAAAGAAACCCTCATGTCAGTTTCAATGTCTATAATATGGAAGGGTTACTGCCTGACGGCAGCGGAACTCCCTGTGACACTAATACAAAATATCAAAGTGTGACAGCACAGGGCACGGCGGAAACCGTTTATGACATTGACCGTAAGCGGGAAATTCTTGATGCCATCGTAAATAAGTATACTCCGCAGTTTTCAGGAACCCGTCTGCCGGACAACATGGTGAAGGGAACGGCAGTTGTTGAAATTAAGATAACAGACTTAACCGGAAAATATTGGAAATAACGATAACAAACAATAAATTGAATCATGAGAAGAAAAGACAGAGAGGTAGAAGACCTGAACGGTATCTTTGATATTGTTGAAAGGTGCAGCGTGGTGCATCTGGGTATGGTGGATAACGGGAAACCTTATGTGGTTGCCCTAAATTTCGGATATGAGCGTGACGGAGACGACCTTATTCTTTATCTCCATTGTGCAACGGAGGGAAAGAAGATAGACATTCTGCATGACAATCCCGACGTGTATTTCCAGATGGACTGCGTCAACGAGTTTATTAAGGGAACGGCAGAACGGCCCTGTTCCTATTGTTGGAGATTTGACAGCGTGATGGGCAGCGGACAGGTTGAGTTCGTAGACGACGTACAGGAAAAGACATACGCCCTCAACAAACTCATGCAGCACGTAGGCAGAACTAACGAAACTTTTTCGTTTCCATCCGCATCATTCAACCGCACTTGCGTGCTGCGTGTGCGTTCCAACGACTTCACGGGTAAACATCGTGAGTAACGTCCTTGCCGTGGGCTATTCACCAACAGCGGGAAAGAGTAACGGAACATCAAGCTACGGCTGCACGGACCAGACAACGGTAAACAGATGACGCCCCGCCTCAAACCTGTACTCCACGGTCCAGTCGTGGAAGTCGCATACGGCCTTCACTATGGCAAGCCCCAGTCCGTTGCCTTTCTGCCGCGCATCGCCGGTGCGAAAACGGTGAAACAGCGTTGCTGTATCCAGCGGCGTGCCGTCGGCAGCGGCATTGCTCACCGTAATGCCGCTGTCACCCACCGTAATCCTCACCTCGCCGCTAGGTGTAGAATGTCTTATGGCGTTGACAATAAGGTTTTTCAGCAGACATTCCAGCAGGACAGGATTGGCGCGCAGCCTTCCGGTGCGGTGGGCACGGCAATCTTGCAGGCATAATGTCCTGCCGTCCAGCAGCGTGTCGTAAAGCGGCAGCGAGTCTGAGAGTATGGCAACGACATCCACCGTCTCCATGGCAGTGTATTGCGCATTGTCTATTTTTGCGAGCAAGAGCAGGTTGCGGTTAAGATGCCCCATGCGCATAGTCAGCCCGTAGAGGTCGGCAACAAGCTGCGACTGACTTTCCGTAAGCTCTTCCTGCATCAGCAGGTCGAGCTTGCCCCGTATCACGGCAATCGGCGTCTGCAACTCGTGCGAGGCATTCTCGGTAAACTCCTTCTGTATGCGGTATGTCTCCTTGTCCTTCCTCATGAGCTGCTCCAGCGAGTGGTTAAGGCGCGCAAACTCGTGTATGTGCGTAGCAGCAAACTCTGGAATATCGCCTTGTGCCAGATTAAACCGCTCAGCCTTCTGCAGCGTGTCGTCGAATGGCAGCCACAGCTTTCTGGCGGCGAGCCTCAGGGTTATGAACATTGCCAGGCTGACGGCAAGAAATATCAGCACAAACTGGAGCATCATGCCTGCCACGATGTCCTGTTCGAGGTCGAGCGGCGGAATGCTTTGCCCCCGCTCCACGGCTTCGATAATGTCTATCATGTCCTCGGCATAGAAATGTCTGGTGAGCAGATAGAACAGCGGAGCCGTGAGCACAAAGCACACGGCGATGCAGCCGGCAAACAGCCTCAGGGTTTCCGACAGCAGGCTCCTTCTCGCGGTCATTCCTCTATTCCTCATTTTCCAATATCCATTTATATCCTGTTCCGTAATAAGTCTTGATGCAGCCCGTGACGCCGGCATCGGCCAGCTTTGCCTTCAGGTTCTTTATGTGGGCATACACAAAGTTGAAGTCATCCAGCATGTCAGCCATGTCGCCGCTCAGATGCTCCGCCACCGCGCTCTTAGAAACCACGCGGCGGCGGTTTTCAATCAGAAACAGCAGCAGCTCATATTCCGACTTGGTGAGGTCGAGCGCCGTGCCGCCCGCCATTGCCTTCTTGCCCAGCAGGTCTATCGTCACGGCTCCGCTCTGCAGCGTGTTGGTGGCAGTGAAGTTCTTGCGGCGCAGCAGGGCAAAGATGCGCATGCTAAGCTCCGGCAGGTGGAAAGGCTTGGCGATATAGTCGTCGGCACCTGTTTTCAGCCCGGCCACCTTGTCGTCAAGAGAATCCTTTGCCGAAACGATTATCACTCCCGTCTGCGGCGTGCGCTGCCTGATGCGGCGCAGAATGTCGAGCCCGCTGCCGCCGGGCAGCATAAGGTCGAGCAGAATACAGTCATATTCATACACTCCCACCCTCATCATTGCCTCGCTGAAAGTGAAAGCCTGCTCGCAGAGATAGTCCTCCCTGCCGAGATAGCTCACGATGCTGTCCGACAGCTGGCGCTCGTCTTCAATAATCAACAGTTTCATGTCTTTAAGCTTTTATCTTACCTTATTATATATAAGGTGGTGCAAAGTTACAATATAATTCTGTAGAAAAAGTGAATATTCAATGCAAAGCTCGCTTTTTTGTGTATTTTGTGACATAAATATAATTTCCTCATGTCTGGTTATTTTCCTGAAATCGCCTCAGGAAATTCAAAATTTCTGCAAAATCGCTCACTATCTTTGCACCCGAAAACAACAAAAAATGACAGAAATGACAATGAAAAGACTTATTTTCTGCATGGCGGCAGCGCTGTTGACGGCGGTGACAGTGCAGACGGCGGCGCAGACAGACAGCGTGGCAGAAGGCAAGCAGCTTGCCGAAGTGGTGGTGAAGGGCAGGAAGCCTGCATTCGTGGCAAGGCTCGACCGTAAGGTGTTCAACGTGGGGCAGGACCTTATGAGCTCTGCGGGTTCTGCCGCCGACCTGCTGCAGAACATTCCCTCGGTGGACGTGGATATGGACGGCGGCGTGAGCCTGCGCGGCAACGGCAACGTGACCATTCTGATAAACGGCAAGCCGTCGGCAATGATGGGCGCAAAGACACGGGGCGACGCGCTCAACCAACTGTCGGCAAGCAGCATAGAGCGCATAGAGATAATCACCAACCCCTCGGCAGAATACAAGCCCGATGGGGTGAGCGGCATCATCAACATTGTGCTCAGAAAAACTGCGGGACAGGGCATGAACACATTGCTCAGCGCCAACGCGGGAAGCTACGGGCGGCAGAATGCCGGAGTAAACATGAACTATGGTTGGGACAGGCTCAACATTTTCGGAGGATACACATTCCGCCGCGACCGCTACGACCGCAGCATCGCAGACCGCCGCATGTCGCCGACAGACATCATCAGCCAAACCACCCACGGACTGGGGCGACCCGTGTCGCACACCTTTCGTCTTGGCATGAACGCACAGCTCACCGATAAAGACAGGCTGGAAGCGGCAGGAAGCTACAACCGCCGCCGTTTCCGGCGCAACGAGCGGGTGGAGTCGGTAACGGAAAGCAACGGCGGAAAGCTCTCAGAGTTTTATCTGCGCGACCGCGATGCCCTGGCTAAGGAAAACATGTGGGAAGCCACCCTTAAATACTCTCACCGCTATGGCAAGGACTGCGAGTGGGGAGCGGACTACGTCTATTCCTCAGAGTCGGAAGACGAGATAAACCACTACTCCACACAGAGGATGAAAGGAAATGAAAGGAACGACGAGGCGGTGTGGGACGCCAACTATATGCATATGGCGAGGATTTACTGGCAGCACCGTTTCAACGGCTGGATGAAGCTCATGTCGGGATATGAGCTGGAGCATCTCAAGGCAGAACAGAATTATCATGTGGCCGACTGGGACGGCAGCGGCTTTATAGCCAACACCGTGCGCAGCAGCGACTTCACCCATCTCATGACCCTTCATTCGCTCTACGCCACACTGGACATGGCGGCTGGACAATGGACCGTGACGGCAGGACTGCGCGGCGAATATGCCGACATCTGCAACAGGCTGGCCTCACAGCATCGGAACCTTTCACAGAGTTACCTCAACCTATACCCCACGCTGCATCTGTCGAGGGCAACGGGCAGTGACGGCAAACTGACGGTGAGCTACAGCCTGCGCGTAAACCGTCCCGAAGGCAGCGACATGAATCCCTTTGCCGAGCAGATAAACCCTCTCAGCCTTGAGGCGGGCAACCCCGACCTGAAACCCGAAAAGATACATTCGCTCGAGGCGGGTTGGCTGTGGCATCCCGCAATCGGCGGCTCTCTGATGAGCACTCTGTATTACCGCTACATCGCAAATCAGATAACAACCGTGTCGCGATATATTGAATCCGGGGTGCTGCTCACCACGAAAGAGAACCTACAGTCGGCACAAAACGCCGGAATAGAACTGATATGGAGCCTGCCCGCGGCGCGATGGCTGGATTTCAACCTGAACGCAAACGGTTACTACAGTCAGATTGACGCCTCCAGACTGGGATTCGGCAAAAACAAGGACACCTTCTCATGGAGCGCATTGCTCAACGCCAATTTCCGGCCGCTGAGCCACTACATGATTCAGCTCAATGCCCGCTACCGCTCGGCTACCCTCGTTCCGCAAGGCAGGCGCGACGCCGACCTGCGCATCAATCTCGGAATGAAATACGACATACCGGCGATAAATCTCTCACTAATCGCCTCGGTGACAGACTTGTTCGACACCTACCGCAAGTCATACACGCTCGACACTCCCGAGCTGAAGCAGAAAGTGGAAAAGCGGCGCAACCCGCGCATCTTCTACATCGGCGCCGTATGGCAGTTTGGCGGAAGCAAGGGGAAAAGACATAATGCAAATGTGGAATATGATGAAGGACTATAGAAAACACCCGGAAAATATTATAAGATTACTGGCTGTATGTGCCATAATCTTGAGGTCTGTTGCCGTCATGGCGCAGACGGATTCTGTTTGTCGCGGCAACACCATTGGCACGGATTCTGTCTCTTATAGGTTCGAGCCTCTCCAGCTTATTGTTCCCGGCACGCTTATCGGTGTAGGTGTGATAGGATTGGAAAGTGATTGGCTCAAATTTCAGAACAAGGAAATACGGGATGAGCTGCAGGAGAATATCGACCATAAACTCACGGTTGATGACTTCACGCAATACGCCCCGATGGCGGCAGCCTACGGTCTTAGCCTGTGCGGCGTAAAGGGAAGGCACGGCTACGGCGACCTGACGATTATTCTTGGAACTGCCTATGCGCTTATGGGCTCCACCGTATATGCGATGAAGAACATCACCCGCGTGGAGCGCCCCGACGGAAGCGCCCGCAACTCGTTTCCCTCAGGACACACCGCCACGGCGTTTATGGGTGCCGAGTTACTGCGCAGGGAGTACTGGGATGTATCTCCGTGGATTGGCGTGGCGGGATATGCCGTGGCAGCAGGAACGGGTTTCTTCCGTATGTACAACAACCGCCACTGGCTCACCGATGTACTCGCCGGCGCAGGAATAGGAATACTCAGTGTGCAGGCTGCCTACTGGATCTATCCTACAGTACAAAAGGCGCTGTTTCGTAAGCGGCACCTCAAAAACACGTACATCGCGCCATATCTGTCAGACACAGGCAAGGGATTGAGCTGCACCGTGACGTTCTAAAGTCACGGTGCTATATTAGATAGAGATTAGTATCTAATTGTTATTTCAGATATTCGTTGAAGAATCCCTCTATCTTGTCAAACGGAATGACGGCTAAATTGTCGTAAAGGTCCGTGTGGTTTGCGCCGGGAATAATCATCAGTTCCTTGTTGTCACCTTTCAGTTTTTTGTACGCGTCCTCGCCGAAATAACGGGAATGGGCTTTCTCGCCATGAATGATGAGCACGGCGTTCTCTATCTCACCGGCACGGCTCATAAGCGGAAAGTTGATGAACGGAATGGCTTCTGTGGCATTGCGTCCCTGATTGGAGTTGAGCGAGCGCTTGTGATAGCCGCGCGGAGTCTTGTAATAAGCGTGGTAGTCCTTGAAGAACTGCGGGGCATCGGCAGGCAACTGGTCAGGAACACCGCCGCCCGGCTTCGGGAAACCGTTGCGGAAATCCTCAGTGCGCTGTGCCGCCAATGTCTTGCGGAGCGCATTGCGAGCCTCGGCATTGTCGGCGGCATCGAAATATCCGTTGGCACTCACGCGGCTCATGTCGTACATCGTGGAGGCAACGGTAGCCTTGATGCGCGGGTCGGCGGCTGCGGCATTGATGGCAAGTCCGCCCCAGCCGCAGATACCTATTATGCCAATCTTCTCCGAATCAACCTTGTCGCTGGTGGCAAGGAAATCCACGGCAGCCGAAAAGTCCTCGGTGTTGATGTCGGGCGACACCACATAGCGGGGAGTGCCGCCGCTCTCTCCAGTGTATGACGGATCGAAGGCGATGGTGAGGAAGCCCCGCTCCGCCATTGTCTGGGCATAAAGTCCTGCAGCCTGTTCCTTCACGGCTCCGAACGGTCCGCATACGGCGATGGCAGGCAGTTTGCCCGCGGCATTCTTCGGCACATACATGTCGGCGGCAAGCGTGATGCCGTAACGGTTACAAAACGTCACTTTGCTGTGGTTCACTTTGTCACTCTGCGGGAATGTCTTGTCCCACTCCTTTGTAAGGTTCAATGTCTCCATATTAACGTTGTTTATTTGATTGTTCTGTGCAACGGCAGATGCTGCGACGGGCAGCAGCATGGTTGCGATGATTGTAAATTTAACTGTCGCTGTTCTCATTGTTATCTCTATGTTTATGATTCCGGCTGCAAAATTACAACAAAAACCTCACAGCGGCATTACTGTGAGGCTCAAACATCGTTATCAAAAAGCTCAATATGGAGAAAGGGCTGCTTTTTATGCCAATACGGCAGTGGGCGATACGCCATACTGCCGCTTGAAGGCAGTGGAAAAATGCGACACGTTCTTGAAACCCACCTCGGCATAGACATCCATCACCTTTTTCCCGCCTTTCATCATTTTGCCATAGGCGACCTCAAGCCGTTTCCTGATAAGCCATTTCTCCGGCGTAAGCTCGCTTATCTTCTTGAAGTCCCGCTTAAACGTGGCAAGGCTGCGCCCGGTGTAGTGAGCCAGTTCCTCCATCGTAAACTCATACATGTAGTTCTCGTTCATAAAGTCAAGGATATCTATTTTCCACGGCTCGTTGAAGTCAAACAGCATGGTGGCAAACCGCCTGTCGATGTGCAGCAGGGCAAGCAGTCCCTCCTGCAGTTTCAGCTGCATCAGGTCGTCGGCAGGCTTCACCTCTGGGTTAAAGTATGGAGTCATCGAGGCAAACAGGCTCTCTATCTCCGCCGTCTTCGGCAGTTTCATCACCCCGGCATCCATCTTCGGAGTCTTGCCGGGCGCCTTCCACTGCTCCAGCCGCCCGTACATATCCCTCAGAAAATGGCGTGTGAACATCAGGAAGATGCCGCAATAACGCTCTCCGCCGCACGTTCTTTTATACATTGTTATATGATGGTCGCGCGGTATGAACACACACTCTCCCTTGCCCACGTGTATCTGCTCCTTCCCGTTGTCGAGAATCATCTCGCCAGAATACACATAGTTCATGGCATATTCGCGCGAGCGGTGTATGCAGCCGCTGGTGTCATCATAGAAAAAGCTGAAAAACACATCTTTATAATTAAAGATAAGTTTCATAGGTCCTAACTGTTCGTCTGTCATAGCATAAATTTTTCTTTGGTTGCCGCAAAAGTACAAAACTTTTCTCAAAAGCTCATAAACGGGTTATGATTTTTAAAGTAATTTAAGGGGAATAATCTTACCCTCGTAGTCATGGTGGGACAGGCATAAGTATTTTAACATAATTACACATACTACGAAAAATATAGACAGTGCTTTTTGAGTTTCCACCATTTCCACCATTTCCGCAAAGGGGTTGGTGGTGGTGGAAACTCAACGGAAATCCTGATTGCTGCTCACTTTCAGTCTATAACGATTTTATATTCAGCAAGTTTTTCCGCAACAATAATTATATACGCTAAGTACCAAAACAATTTTAACGTTTTTATACAATATTCAATAATATATACAAATTTACATATCTTTACTGCATTATCCCAACTTTTCCACCACGATTCCGCAAGGGTGGTGGAAATGGTGGAAACGTGTATTTTTTATTACAAGTTCTCACACTGCGGGTTGCCGTCCAATTCCGAAATATTGATGCCGTAAAGATATGGTGTGCCGTAGTGGATGACAGTTATAAAAGTATTATGCCAGCTGCCCCATAATATTATGCCAGCTACCAAATGACATTCTGCCTACTGCCTCGCCACATTTCTTCAGTCATCAAAACAAATTTCATCGGTTAACCGTCTTCACCATAATCCACAGGTTATGTCGAACCATACTGTGTACAAAATAAAATCTTAAATATAAACGACAAAAACTTGCATAATTCGTAAAAAAGAATTAACTTTGCCAACAAAAGCACGAATGACATGGAAAAGAAACAACTGAAGAGGCTGCCCGTGGGCATACAGACATTCTCCGAGATACGGAGCAATGACATGCTGTATATAGACAAGACTGAGTATATATGGAACATGATACACCTCAGCAAGTACATATTTCTGAGCCGTCCGAGAAGGTTCGGCAAATCACTGTTTGTATCCACTATTCAGTCTTACTTTGAGGGGAAGAGGGAGCTGTTCAAGGGACTCGCCATAGAAGAAAAGGAGAAGGAATGGACGGAATACCCTGTGCTGAGGTTTGACATGTCATTGGGCAAACACATGGAGAAGGAACAGCTGGAGAGTTATCTGCTGTTCACACTTGAAAACAACGAGCGGCGTTTCGGTCTGTCATCTGATATAAAGGCTCCAAACGTAAGGCTGGCAAACCTTATCACTAACGTATATGAGAAAACGGGCAAGCAAGTTGTTGTGCTGATTGATGAATATGACGCTCCACTGCTCGATGTTGTGCACGAGGATGGGCAGTTGTCCGCACTCCGCAACGTGATGCGCAACTTCTACTCGCCACTGAAGGCTTGCGACCCTTACCTGAAGTTCGTGTTCCTTACAGGCATAACCAAGTTCTCGCAACTCAGTATATTCAGCGAACTGAACAACTTGAAGAACATATCCATGAATCCCGACTATGCCGCCGTATGTGGTATTACCAAGGAGGAAATGTTCGCCAGGATGTCGGACTACATCGACGATTATGCCGGCTATCAGCAGATTACCCGCGATGAGGCGGCAGAGGAGTTGAGAATGCAGTATGACGGCTACCACTTCACGTGGCCGTCGCCCGACGTGTTCAATCCCTTCAGCCTGCTCAACGCATTCCAGGACCATGAGCCCAACAGCTACTGGTTTGAGTCGGGCACTCCAACGTATCTCATAGAGATGATGAGGAAGTTCAATGTGCTGCCTTCGGACATCAAGCATCAGGAAGCTATGGCATCGGCTTTTGACGCTCCTACGGAAAGTATGAAGTCTATCACTCCATTGCTTTATCAGAGCGGATATATCACTATCAAGAACTACAACCGGCTATCGCGGCTATATACACTTGACGTTCCTAACCGCGAGATACTTGTAGGGTTGATGGAGAATCTTCTGCCCAACTATGTTGACACCACATGGGAAGGAGGAATGACCACCATAGCCCGTATGTATCGTGCTCTCTACAACGACGACCTCGACGAAATGCTCCGCCTGCTTCAGGCATATCTTCTGACTGTGCCCTACTGCAACAACGCTGACTCAGAGGGACACTATCAGCAGATGCTATACATCATTTTCTCGCTCATGGGCAGATATGTAGAGGTTGAGGTGCATACGCCTACAGGGCGTGTGGATATGGTGATGCGTACGCAGAAAGCCCTGTATCTCATTGAGCTTAAGCTCAACAGGAGTGCCGAGGCTGCCATGCGGCAGATAGACCTCAAAGACTATGCCTCGAAGTTTACTCTTGACAGACTGCCAACAGTGAAAATTGGCATCAACTTCGACTCGGAGAAGCACACCATCAGCGACTGGGAAATAGAGAAATAATCAAAGACAAAAATACAATGAACAGGAAAACCGTCATAATCGCACTGCTCGCCCTCATAGCCATGGCGGGACAGGCACAAGTGAAATGCCACATCGAGGGCGAGCTGCGCGACACTACACAGGGCAAGACCGTGGTTATCTGCCCAGCCAATGTGGATATACGCGTGTCTGACAACTACATCACCGCAAAGGCTGACGCACAGGGACACTTCTCCTGTGACGTGGAAACCGACAGGACAGAGCTTTACGAAGTTTTTCTGCACGAGCAATGGGAACAGGGCGCGTGGAGCAACGAGAAATTTCTCGCAGAGAACGGTGCTACGGTAAGGTTCAGTTTCGGTGATGACAAATGGAAGACCGTCAGCGGCGGTCCGGAGCAGACACTGAAAATAAAGATGAACGGCGAGGCGGAGCGTCTTTATCTGTCGAAGATGGATGCAATAGAAAGTAAGGTCAAGGCAGAGTTGGAGCCAAGAATCGCAGAGCTGAAGGCACAGGGAAAGAATCCGGAGGAAGACTCGCTGCTAATGAAACGCTATCAGGAGTTTATGACCGAATATGAGAAGATATTCAACGAATATCGTGCCTGGGAACTGGGATACTATGCAGCCCATCCCATGCTGTACGCTCTCTACGACATTGCCGACCAGATGCAGTATCGCAGCAGTCGCCATGATGAGCAGAAAACAAAGCTGATGGCTCTTTATCATTCGGCATACGAGAACTTTCACCCTGAAAATCCCGTCCACAACACCATCCGTACTCAGGAAGCAGCATGGAAACTGAAGCCCGGTCAACCATACATCGACTTTGAGGCACGTACGACTGACGGCAAAAAGGTGAAAGTCTCATCGCTATATAAGGGCAAGGTGGCAGTCATCGACCTTTGGGCATCGTGGTGCGGTCCTTGCCGCCGGCACAGCCACGACCTCATCCAGATATACGATAAATACAAGGACAAAGGATTTACTGTCGTCGGCATTGCACGTGAAGACAAAGTAAGCGACATGACAAGTGCCGCCAAGAAGGACGGCTACCCATGGCAGAGCCTCATCGACCTAAAGGATGAGCTTGGCGTATGGCAAAAGAACGGTCTCAGCTTCTCTGGCGGTGGCATGTATCTCGTTGACCGTGACGGCACCATTCTCTCCACATCAAGCGAGATCAGCAAGTTGGAGCCACTCATCCGCAAGGCTCTCGGAGAAGACTGAGAGCGGCTACTTTGTTGACAGAACAACTCCGCCAATTATCAAGGTTTTATCGAGTCTATCTCCTTTTGAAGCAAGTCGAGGAAACGGGCGGCATGGGCGCCGTCCATCTGAGTGTGATGGAACTGGAATGACACGGTAAGCAATGTCTTGAACCAGCTCCTGCGGTAGCGTCCCCATATCATAAACGGATTGTTGAATATGCCGCTATACATTCCAACGGCTCCGTCGATTTCGTATTGAGCCAATGCCGACGTGCCGATTACCATGCTGTCGGTAATGTCATGATTCTCGCATGACTCGGCTACCTGTCGCGTCAGACGTAGATAACTGCGGTTGAACTCTGCCATATCGTGGGAAAACGGAATGTCACAAGAGCTGACCTCCCCCATCGTGTTGGCTACAATGGTATTTACGGCTATCGAATCATAGCGGATAAGTCTGTCGCCGACAGGCAACATATAGAACTCTTTCACCTTACTGGCTGCCCTGCCTATGCACCAGCACATCAGCATGTTAAACTTCATGCCGCTTTTTTTACTCAGTTTCCTCAGATTACTCACGTCAATAGTGCGCCACAGCGTCACCATTGGCATCGGGGCTTTCATCCACATCTCAAAAGCGTAGGCGCGGGTTGTCTCCGCAGGATTTATTTCTTGCATCATCTTTTTT
>JAUNSB010000117.1:0-13164 GCA_030539375.1 Prevotella sp. | reverse complement strand
CTAACCCTCGTCACCTTGGTGGTTAGGTTCTAAACATTGACAAAGGTACATTGTTTTTTTGAAACGGCAAAGACAAACCGCTGATTTTCACATCTTTTAATATTGTAAGCAAAATATTTGGCGAAGCGTTTCTGATTTTGTAACTTTGCAAACGACAAGCTGTATCTTTGCAAAGAAAAACACAGGCTAAATGTCAATTATTAACAATTTAAATTCTAAATTTATGTTTAAGGTAAATTACATTACAGACAATGGCACTACGGTGGTGAATCTTGCCGTGCTGCAGGAGAGAATCAAGAATGGCGAGAGCACGGGGCGCGATGTCGCCGCATACCGTGAGGACCTGATGACGAGAGAGGTGAACGGAATGTCGGCAGAAAGCCATTTGGAGGAAAGCCTTAATAAAGTTGTACCCGCGATGTGCGCAGGCGGATACACGGGCATCGTTCCGGTGGTGATACCATGCAGCGGCAGCGGTGCAGAGGAGGTGAGGGTAAAGGTAAACGTCATGCCCCAGACGGTGATGAGCTTCATGACGGCAGACGCAAGGGGACTTGTGGCGCTGTTTGCCTACTCGCTGCCCGACGGAACGCTGCCGAAGGACACGGAAAGTGCGCGGCTGTTTCATGAACACGCCTGCTACAGGTCGGCAATGTTCGTTGAGCATCAGACGGGTGAGAGGACGGAGCGCGGAGAAGTGTCCATGGACAAAACAATCCTCATGACCTCTGACAAGGATTGCTGGCTGAACGGATCGCCGATGGTCATCACGCTCGAACAGCCTGATATGGGACTGTCGGAATGGCTGGTAAGGAATCCACAGGAGAGGACTGGAATTGAGAATGCGGGAGCATCGGACGTGCTTCCCGGGTATTCCGACATCGATATGCAGATGACAAAGTTCCACGCACTGGTGCAAACAATGTCGAACACCTTATATATAAGTGACTCCGACAATTTGATGAAGCTCGCCGTGGAGTGCTGCCGCTGCGGTATAGACCGCAAGCTGGCTGCCGACATGGTGCTGCGCTGGCATTATTTCAAGGACAAGGCTACGCTGGTGATGACCACCTTCGAGTCGGCATACATAGATAATCCGCTCGGTACCGCCAACCCAGTGCCTCAGCAGACCATGCAGCAGGAACGGCTGCGCCACTATCTGTTCAGCACCTATCATTTCCGCCGCAACGACATGACCGACACCGTTGAGTATCAGGCTCACTCGCGGTTTCTCTTCGGATGGATGCCGTTCGATGCCACGACAGTGCGTACAGCCGTGATTTTTGCCCGCGAGGCAGGACTGACTTGCAGTGAGGGCGACATCGACCGTCTTGTACGCAGCCAGCTGGTGGGTGAATGGAATCCCATCGACAGTTTTTTGGCGAGCCTGCCGCGGTGGGACGGCAAAGACCGTCTTGGCGAATTGGCTGCCCGTGTGCCCGACGGCAAGGGAATAATGAGAAAATATTTCCCCGTGTGGATGAGAATGGCGGTGAACTTCTGGCGGCAGCGCAATCCGCTGTTCGGAGCCACGATGATGCTGATGCTTGTGGGGCGGCAGGGAATGAAGAAGAGCACGTTCTTCCGCCTGCTATTGCCTCCCGAGCTGCGCGCCTACTATCACGACCGCGTTGATTTTATGACTAAACGCGATGCCGAGCTGTATGCCACACGGTTCTGCTTAGTAAATCTCGACGAATACGACCAGCACTCTGCTTCGCAGGTGGCGTTTCTGAAACATCTGCTGCAGGAGACCGACGTGAAAAACCGCGGTGTGTTTGAGCGCGACATCAAACATCACCGCCGCTACGCCTCGTTCTGTGCCACCACCAACAACCCCACTCCACTCACCGATCCAACGGGCAGCCGCAGGTATCTGTGCGTAAAAGTAGACGGCGTAATCGACTGTGACACAGTGAAGCGGCCCATTGACTATGCTCAGCTCTACGCACAGATTGTGGAGGAAATAGATGCCGGACTGCCGTCATATTTCGATGCCGCCGCTGAGGCGGAGATACAGAAATCGAACCGCGAATTCTATGACCTCGACGACCTGCCGGCACTCTTTATGCGCTACTTCCGTCTGCCCAAGAGGGGGGAGGAGCCAGCGCGTCTCACCGCCATAGAGATAATCGAAGAGCTGCGGGAGAAGAATCCCGACATCACGGCAGATAAATCCACAATGACAAGGCTTGGGAGAATCATCAAGAGCATGGGATTTGCAAGCAAGTGCGTCAAAGGCTACAAGTATCATTTAGTGGCGCGATGCCGCTAAGGGTGGGACGTGGGGTGTGACCTCTTACCCCAGGTCACACCCCGCACAATCCCTTTGTTTATCGGCGTTCCGAGGGGATAAGGGTGGGACGTTGGGACATAGGAAGTCATTCCTCAGGCTTAAATACCCGCATTATTTAAATCATCATTTTTTCAAGCTTGGTTTTCCATTTTTCCCAATGGGGCATTTCCTTTTCGAGTAGAGCATAAAAATCTTTTGTGTGGTTTCGATGTACAAGATGACACATCTCGTGAATAATTACATATTCTATACATGCTCGTGGGGCACATATCAACTGAGGATTAAGGAATATTTTGCCAGTAATGGTACAATATCCCCATCGTCTATCCATTTTTTTGATTGATATGAGTTGTGGTTGAACCCCATATACAGAAAATCTCTCTACAATCTGTGTGGCATATTCCATAAACTTAATATTTGCACGTTTACGATACCATGTTTGCAGGAGAATTCCAGCATCTTTCTTATGTCTACATTCTATTTCAATGATATTGTTTTGATAGTGCACGGCATTGACATCACTTTTAATCACCCTAAGCATATATTGTCGTCCAAGATACAAATGTGATTCCCCACTTACATACTTGCGTTTTGTTGTAGGAATGCCCAATGACTCGAAAAAACGTCTTTGCCGAAGAATCCAATCCGCTCTTTTGTGCACCTTGTTCCTGATTTGTTCCAAAGTTGCATTAACCGGCGACTTTAGTAGCACAGAACCATCTGGATTAACCAAAATGCCAAGTGTTTTGCGCTGAACAAACTCAACGTTATATTTGATTAATACCGAGCCGTATTGTATGCTGTCCTTTATTTTATCCATATTTTTGCGACATCTACACAACTGTCAATAATCACATCCATATCGTTGAAGGAAAAATCAACGTTATATTTCCGCTTCACATTGTCTATAAGCTCATCTTCCAAGGCTATCTTTATTCTGCCGACAATGTCATTTTTTGACTGCCAATCTACAATTACAGTATCATCAATAATTACAGCCTCACGAATAATGTTTTCAAATGCCTTTGTCGTGGCAAGTGCCATTTCCTTAACAGGCTGTTCAGGAAACAGTCGCTTGTAGTTTTCCAGTGTAATACCATAATAAGCTTTAGCTGTATTATTATTTTCCAGTTCATTTGGCATTTCACTGTCTGTATGGTTTAGCACATCTTCTT
Source organism: Prevotella sp. (assembly GCA_030539375.1). Classification (GTDB taxonomy): domain Bacteria; phylum Bacteroidota; class Bacteroidia; order Bacteroidales; family Bacteroidaceae; genus Prevotella. Next base: position 9,693 of record JAUNSB010000117.1, on the reverse strand, counting down.
TGAACTGCAGCATTTGGTTCAAATACTCATTTTCATTTAATCTGCCTTGTTCATACGCTTCTATTGTCTCTTTTATGAGTTGAGAGAATTTTTTATAGAATGCTGGATCAGAATCCATATTCTCCTTAATATATTTTGCTGTACGCGAAGCGATTGTATCGGCTTTTGCCGCCGTACCTACAATCTTGTCTATTTCTTTTTGAAAATTCTCTTTGTCGAAGATATTTACCAATTGGGTAATTACTTTCACTTCATCGCTCTCTACATGCTGATTGATGAGTTTCTCTATTCTTGCCTCATATTTTTTATAATTTATAGTATCAGAATATCTTAGCTGTACAGCTGTGCGCAACTTTGCGAACATCCTCATATCTTCTTTGTACCTTTGAATGGTTTTATCATCGGTTGTGTCATGAAATTCTTTTGTTGAGAGGGCAAGCTGCAACACAGATGAGAATGATTTTAACCTGTCGTAAAACTCATGCCTTCTGTCTTCCAGTCTCAGAGACTGTGCGTATGTCTCAAAATCACGTTTGTTGGGTATGGTTTTGAACATATCCCAAAGGTCAGAGCTCTTTTGTGGCAATTCTGATATTTTGTCACCTATAGGTACAAGAGTTTCACGGAACACTCCTTTCCCCTCTTCGTCATAGTTTGAATATACTCCAAGAGCATCATCCAATTCTTTCAATACGCCGTAATAGTCGATTATGTATCCATACTGTTTCCCTTCACAAACACGGTTTGCACGGGCCACTGCTTGCAGCAATGTGTGACCGCACAATTTACGGTCAATATACATCACGGCAACTTTGGGTTCATCAAAACCTGTAAGCAGTTTGTCAACAACAATCATAATTTCTGGATTTTCATGTCCTTTAAACCTCGAAATCAGATTTTCCTGATATTTACGGGATGTTCCATGTTCATCCATCATTTGTTTCCAAAATGCTTTTACATCTTCCTGTGTCTTCCCGTATGCCGTTTCTTCTCCTTCTCTGTCGTCAGGAGCAGTTATTAGCACTTCAGAGGTTACTTTGCCTATTTCATCTAAAAATTTTTTGTAAAGTATGGCAACATGTTTTTTAGGTGTCACCAGCATAGCCTTAAATCCTGTGTCTTTCCAATTTTCTACATAATGTTTGGAAATATCTGTTACGATAGAATAAATACGTTGTTCTGTCTGATTCAGAACGCCTGCACGTGAGAACTTTTTCTTTAAATCTGTAGACTGCTCCTCTGTCAGGTCTTCACACACATGGGTAAAGAAACTGTCAATAGGACCTTCCATAACAGATTGTGGAACAATACGTCCTTCATATAGCAGAGGTCTCACAGCATTATCTTTCACCGCCTGATTAATAGTATATACCGGCTTGATGATGCCACCAAATGTACGGGCTGTCTTGTCGTCTTTTGTCAGTGGTGTGCCTGTGAAGGCTATTTTACAGGCATTGGGCAAAACACGCTCCATTTGTATAGCCAGTTCTTTGTACTGGCTACGGTGTGCCTCATCTATCAGCACAAATATATTAGGATTAGTCAATGGCTGCCTTATTTTCTTGACGGCTGTGGCAAACTTATTAATAATGGTTGTTATCACGGCGTCTGTTCCACTTTCTAACAGCTCTACAAGTTTTTTACCTGTATTCGCATTGTCCACATCCTTACCGCATTTGCGGAATGTTTTGGTTATTTGATAGTCCAAGTCGGTGCGGTCCGTTACCAATATTATACGTGGATTGTTTATTTCTGTTGCTATCATTTGTGCCAACATCACCATTGTCAGCGACTTGCCGCTACCTTGTGTATGCCACACCACGCCCCCGTTTCGTCTGCCTGCCTCTATCGTTTTTACACGTTCAACAACTTTTTTTACAGTGAAATATTGTTGATAGCGAGCCAGTTTTTTTATACCTGCATCATATTGTGTGAAATGATAGATCAGTTCTAAAAGGCGTTTGGGGCGACATAGATTATAAATATATTCATCCTGTTGAGTTGGAGTGCGTGTTGTCTCACTGTCCTTGTTTACAATCTCCAGCAATTTCTTCTTGTAGTTTAATTCTTCCTCATTGCTGTTGAACATCTCATGCCATTTACACCAAAAGTTAGCTGCGGCACCTGTTGTTCCATAGCTTCCAAAGCTGTTTCCGACAGCCAATAACAGTGCACTGTACACATACAGTCCCCTGATACCGTCATCTTGCTGATTGCGCAGATGCTGTGAGATGGCTTGTTCCTCTGCTCCTTTCACATCTGGACGTTTACATTCTATAACAACCAAAGGAATACCATTCACGAACAGCACAATATCGGGACGATAGGTGTCTGCGATCCCTGTACGTGTGACAGCAAACTCTTCTGTTACATGATAGACATTGTTTTGAGGCTCATTCCAATCGATATACTGCATAGTATAGCTTTTCTTGTCACCATCTATGCTCTGCTCAAATGACTTACCTAATGTCAGCATATTGTATATCGCCTCATTGCCACTAAGATATCCGCCTTCCATTGGAACATTACGCATGGCAATTACGCCATTCTCAATGTTCTGCTCTGAAAAGCGTGCTTCTTTGTGGTTACCTATCTTGATAGAGTTCAGTTCCCGCAGTTGTTTCCGTAGCACTTCTTCCAACAATACGTTGGAGGTTTTGCCTCCACGCATTGCTAATGCATCATCTGGAGAGATATAGGTATATCCCAATTTCTGCAAAAACTCCAAAGCTGGTTTCTTGCTGATATCGTCTTCTTTGAATGATATTCTGTTCATATTTATTTTGTATCAAATTTCTTCTGATTATTTTTTTGCAAGTTTGCAAAATCAAAATTTGATTTAATTTGTTTGATGATTGCTTCAACAATATTATATATATCACCACCTTTGGAATAATCAGCAGCACAGGCAAAATTTACTCGTTGTTCCTTAACAAGTTTTTCTGCACACGATTTTTTGTGTTTATTTCGTGGTTTATATACAGCAATAGAATTACCTCCTTGTTGTTTTATTAATTTCATGCATGGAATATCTGTTTCACCATCACCAAAATAAATCATATGCTTAAAAGGTATTGGGCGCTCATTTTCCGGCTTGTACTCATTTACTTTATAGTTTTCACTGATTTTGTGAACACCTTTATTAATCATAAATAAAAATTGAGTTTTTGCAGTGAAATCAACAGCCACAGCAGGCCATATAGCAATATCGTCTTCATACATAAAAGAACAAGCGTATATTTCTTTGAACTTCTTTCCAATTTTTGTTCCTTCAATCATTTCCTTAAGACCTGATGAATTTATGTAATGCTCTATATTGACTCCATTATTTTTACCTAATTGATTAATAAGTTCAAACCATTCCTCTACACCTGCATACAATTCTATATTTCTACCGAAATCTACAAACTGCTGCCTTTTTATGCTAACCTTTGCCGCATGAGCTTTATCTAACATCAGTTTCATGTAGCAAAGTATATTACTTGCTTCATGTTTCTTTACCAGCTCATTATTTTCTTGCCAAAATTCTGATGTTTTTTTTATTCCTATTGCTTTAAGAAAATCAAATTCCTGCATATTTGCTGGTGATAGAGTCCCATCAAAATCATAAATTAGTGCAACCGTTGGTTTCTGTTTCATAATTTTGTTATTTTATATTGGTAAATATTTTGTTATTTTACTCGTATATAATTTTATATAAGAATCTCCCCTTAGATAGACAGCCATATAGTTTCAAAGCCTAATGCCTCTGCTTTCAACAAGGTATAAAGGTCTTTTTTGTTTTTGTCATATTCAAAAAGTTTTCCTTTCTTTATATCAAGTACAGCGAAAAGGGCATCTTCGTCTACCTTATCTTTTAATTCTTTTTTCATAAGTGCCAGAATCAGATCAGCATGCCTTCTATCCAATGTGTCGTTTGCAGTCGTAAAAATTTTTATATAAAAAGTTTTATTGTTTATTATAAGTCCTAATTCGGGATTTAATTCAACTCTAATACTACCCACAGCCCATGTTTTTCTGGGAGGAGTACACCATGTAATCTTCTTCTTTCCCCAGAATTTACAATATCCTTCTATTGCTATTGAATAGTTGCTTTTTTTATCATCACTTACCTCATCAATAATTGTATACAATTCTTCTTTTGAAAGATTGTTTCGATGAACATGCTTTATGTTTTCTCTTAGCTTTAACCAATAATCTTTATATGTTTGGTATTCTTCTTCATGACGAGTTTTTGATTTTGTTACAACTGTCATTTTTGCACTGCCAGATTTGTTTACGTAATTCATAAACTCAGTAAGAGTAATTCTAATCAATTCTTTTGCCATAATCCTATTCTTTTTTTACCGGTTAATAATTGCTGCATTAAACCTCGCTTTTGATTGCGAAGGGATGACAGCTTCAGTTTCTCTTTCTCTATTTCCTTATCTGTAGTAGTAAATACTTTTGCTATTGCATCTTGTTCATCTAATGGTGGTTCGGGTATCTTAACAAAACTAAAATCATTAAAATTTATTTGTCTTCCATCACGTATACCAATAACGGCAACTGCAAGTCGACTAATAAACTCAACATTTTTAAAATAATATTGATAAAAAACTTTATTAATTATATGTTGGGGTTTTAATACCGTGTATGCAGGACTTACACATCCACCATAATTAGAATATTCTATCCCACCTTGGAATGAACGCAAACTAATTATAAAATCTCCTTGTTCTACTGATTTGAAATTTTCAATAGCATTACCACTTGGCATTGTAACTCGAGTGTCAAGCATGGTTCGAGGTATTACTCCATGTTCTTGTGTAGATGATAAGAGTTGATCGCCATCAGAAGCACGTTTAGTACTATTATAGAAAATCTCTCCTGCTTTTACCCAATTCCATTTTTTATGTAATCCGTTTAAGTGTACACGTCCTGTAAGCAAACGTTGCATCATTGCTCGTTTGCGTAACTCCAGGCTATCAATGATTTTTGTTTGTAACTCAACAGCTTTGTCCCATTCACTTAAAACTTCTACAATCCTTTTTTGTTCATTTATTGGAGGTAAACATATTTTGTATGGTATTATGTGCTTATTATTGATTTGTGGAATTGTTGATGTATCTGCAATTTTATATAATTGCTTAAATACTATCATATAATAGAGAAACTCACTTTCTATATCCGCATTTGGTGTGAGTGCCATCATATTACTGTCCATCTGTAATTCACAACCTGCAATTCTAACTTTATTGTTAGATATTGCAGCTCCTCTTTTAGGAAATATAATACTATTAAGGCTTATTATGTTTCGCTCATCATCAGAATATTCTCTTCCTTTACTTTGGTATTTATCGCAATTGTTCATATCCTCAACTTTTATAAAAGGATATTTTCCATAGCTTTTGAGATGATATGACGATGGACTCTCTCCACTTGTAATGGATACAAGATTTCCCAAAGCCATAATCATCCAGTCTTGCGGAATTACCCCAAGTGCTGTCTTTTTATATTCCTGTGGTATGCTATCCATAAGTTATAACATTTAATTTGTAAATCCCTGAGTTTCTAAGAATTGATTTATATAACTACCGATTACATTAACAATATCGTTCTTGTCTTTTTCTGTGATAGTTTCCGTATAAAACAATTCTTTTTTATACAAGGATGCTCCATCATTATCTTCTATAAGAGAGACTTCCAGTTTATACAGGAATTGTTGAATGTCGAGCCTTACATGGATTGTAAATCCAGATGTAATTGTGTTGAACTGTTTGTAGAAAGTGATATTTGCAAAGAAGTAATTATCGGTCAATCCAACATATATAGAATTAGCAGGGTCCCAATGCACAGAAGTAAATAAGGAATAAAACTCTGACAGTTCATTATCAATCTGCTTCAATAGTTCTGCAAAATCTTCTTGTACTTTTTTTGCTATCTCCTCAGTAACCTCCGGTTTGTTGAGCTTGTCACGAAACTTTAGTTTAAGATTCTTTCTCCAATCGTCAGCATCCTCAATGCTTTCACCCTTAGCAGCCTTAATACTGATGTTTAGTGCACTTTCAAGACATTTGCTTAGATATTCCACAAAAGGAGTTATCTGTGAAAGCTCAGCATTTGCACCATCAGAAGGAACAGGCCCCACCGCCACATTACAGCGGTTTAGAGCGGTAAGATAGTTGTCTTTGTCCGCACTCTTTACAACAATCATGGGATAGCCATGGCGATAAAGAATATAGTTTACCAATAAACGGGACACTCTGCCATTGCCGTCCTCGAACGGATGTATGCGTATATAACGATAGTGAAACAAGGATGCAAGCTCAATAGGTAACAAATCGCCTTTTGTCTCAGCCTCGTTGTACCATTGAATTAAGTCGGTCATCAATGCAGGTGTCTCCTCAGGTGAGGCATATTCAAAACGCTCGCCTGTAGCAGTAATGATGGAGTTAGGGCGTGTTTTATATTGTCCAGCATGAACAACATACGATGTGTTGGTGCCGTCCGGCAGTTGACGATACACTGTATAATCCTCGCGCAGCAGCGTTTGGTGCAATGTTCGTATGAAGTATTCTGTCAGTGGTTGCTCTTTATCCAAAGCCATTTCCTTTATCATTTTCAAACCGACATTGGAAGCCTTCATCTCTTCCAAGTCTTTCATGTTGGCACTTTCCACCACCTTGCCAAACATGAGCAACATCTCTGTCTGCCCATACGTTAAAGTATTGCCTTCTATGTGGTTGGAGTTATAGTTAAATTCCAACATAAATTTACGGTCAAGTCTTGCCTGATCGCTTTCCTTCAGCGGTTGAAGTGCTTGCCATTCTTTATATAATGTATCTATTTTATTCATAACATTCATTATTAATATCCTAATTCCTTTAAATACTCTTTCATCTTTGCCTGCACCTCCGCAAGTTCACTTTCCAGCGAATCTATTTCTTTTTGCACAGCAACAATATCAATCTCAGCTTCTTCCTCGTATGTGTCCACATAGCGGGGAATATTGAGGTTAAAACCATTTTCTTGTATGTCTTCAGGCGTAGCAACAAAGGCATATTTATCTTCTGCCACCCCAGGAGCAAATGCTCCGTCAACAAACTTTCGGTAAGTAGTTACAATATGATTGATGTCCTTCTCACGCAGCTTGTTTTGGTTTTTACCATTCTCATATTCACGACTGGCATCAATAAACAATACTTTCTTGGAATTGCGTCCCTTGCGGAAGATAATAATAGAGGCTGGAATGCCTGTGCCGTAAAAAAGATTGGCTGGCAGACCAATAACAGCCTCCAATATGTGCTCGTTTTCAAGAATATACTGACGTATTTTCCCCTCGCCGGCTCCACGGAAGAGTACACCATGAGGAACAATCACACCGACAACCCCAGTGTTGTCATCTGCAACCTCCAGCATGTGACTGATAAATGCCCAATCTCCTTTGCTCTTGGGCGGGATGCCTCGCCAAAAACGATTGTAAGGGTCACTGGCAGCTTCCTCCGCTCCCCATTTGTCAAGCGAGAAAGGCGGATTGGCAACAACTGTATCGAACTTCATTAGTTTGTCACTGATTTTCAGTTTCGGATTACGAAGTGTATCGCCCCAACGGATTACAGCATTGTCAAAGCCATGCAAAAACATATTCATCATTGCCAACGCCCATGTGCTGCCGTTCACCTCTTGCCCATATAATGAGAAATTATTGTTACCAACTTCCTTTCCTGCCTTAATGAGCAAAGAGCCAGAACCGCACGTGATATCGCAAATACGTGCACCCGGTTTGCTCTTTGTCAATTTTGCCAATAAAGTAGAGACTTCCGCTGGGGTAAAAAAGTCACCAGCCTTTTTCCCCGCCTCCCCGGCAAAGGTGGAAACAAGATACATATATGCATCTCCTATAATGTCATTGTTTTCCAAATGCGATTCATCCAAGTCAATCCCATGAAAATCTTGAAGAAGGTTTCTTAGGCGGGCATTTTTTTCTTTCGGCTCGCCTAAGTTGGCACTGTTGAAACTGATGTTGCGGAAAATACTGCTACCATCTTCGCTACTCATCTTCTCACGGTTTGCATCTTCAAGATCAGCAAGCGCCTCATCAATAAGCTCGCCGATATTGGTGGCATTTCTATTATCATACAGGAAATCAAACGAACTGTTTTCCGGCACTACAAAACGCTCATGGCGCATAGCACGCTCTGCACGTTCCTTGTCTCCATCATATTTAATAAGGTATTCGTTTAACTTTGACTTATATACATCACTTACATATTTAACGAACAGCATTGTGAGGATATAGTCCTTATATTGGCTTGGATCAATAACCCCACGAAACGTATCGCATGCCTTGAAAATTACACGATTGATGTCCTCCTGTGAAATCTTTTTTAATTCCATTTTTTTATTTGTTTAATACATTGATTAAAAATTGATTTGTGATTTGTCTCCTTTTTTCGGCTATTTCTTTCCTGATATCTTTCTCTCGTTTTTGTAGGTTTGACAATTCTACTATTATTTGCTGCGTTTCCTTATCAGGAATGATTATCTCCAGATTTTCAAGCGTTGGCTTATGTATCATCGGAGTGCTTGAACCTGCTTGTGCTGCTTTTATTCTGGCAACAGTGCTTGGGTGATTCATATACCAACAAAGATATTCAGGACTAATAATGTTGGAATGCAGTCTTATGGAATACAATGTCGTAGAAGGAACTGCAAGCATGTCGAGATTAAAAACTTCACAAAGATAAGTTGTCCCTTTGCCTGCAAACAGCAAATCTCCTTTTTTTAGTAGATTATTAGCCATTCTTGGAGAAAACTCTATGCGTGTTGCCGTTGTTTCAGGAGAAGCCATAAGCAAATCCTTTACCTGAAGGCATACAACGTCTCCAGTAGGTATACTTTTTGCATATATACCAGAGGTAATTTCAGCCAGTTCAAATAGCTTTCTTTTAAATTTAGTATTTCTTTTACTTTTCATATTTATGCTGCAAAGGTACGAATTATTTTTCTAACCTCCAAACAAATTTCATTTTATTTAAAGTAAATCGCGTACTTTTATATTTATAATGCTAAATATCCTCAATTTCCATTTAGAATTAGCTACTATAATGGAATCACAAACAACGATTATCGAATGGAGCAAGAGCCATAAAGATTACTTTATGGTTTTTCTCATGTTAGCATGGCTGCTTTATCTTAAAAGTCCTCGGTAATCGCTTTTAGTTTTGGATTTCCGTTTTCGACATCAATACAAAAGAAAAGCCCTTCACCTTCTATTTCTGTGTGAGCCTTACATATTATAAATTGATTCTTCTGGGCATATCTTTCAAACCATGATAGGAAAAGCCTGTTTCTGTATTATTCCATTTCAAAGAAAATTTTATCATATTAGAATGACATTACCCTTTATTCCTTACCTGTAACCATTTCGTGGCGGTTTTCTGTCTCGCCTTTTCCTTGTTTTCCCTAGCTTTCTTTATAACGCTGAGGAATTCTTCTTTTGTCATAGTTTCCATTTTTAACCTTGGGGATTACGCTTTTGTCTATCTTTGTCATTTTATGGGTCTTTATCCGCTTAAATCATTCGTTTTTAATCTTCCAAAAACCGTTTCTTTTGCCGTTTTTACGCTCAATGATGCCTTTTTCGGTCAAATTTACGGTAATGGTTTTGACTGTTCTCTCGGATTTGCCAATATGCGCAGCGATTTCTTT
>JAUNSB010000011.1:0-62010 GCA_030539375.1 Prevotella sp. | reverse complement strand
CGATTAATTTTTAATCAGTGTTTATTGTTAAGTTTTTATTGTTCAGCTGGTTGTGCAGCCCAAAACACTAAACACTCAACACTGAACACTGAACACTTTTTTATGCACAGGATAACATTTCTATTTGTATTATTGTTTGCAGTTGCCATCAACGTCAAAGCCCAGATTTCGGGTTATGTGATTGACGCGGAGAATGGCGACAGCATTCCGTTTGCCACCGTGATGTACAAGGGGCATAACGTGAGTGCCATTGCCACGATGAACGGCAAATACAAGATTTCGAGATATGAGGGATGGCAGCTCACTTTCAGTGCAGTGGGCTATGTGGCGAAGACCGTGACGGTGACCTCGCAGACAAAAGGAACGATGAACATCAAGCTGAAGCCCGACAACAAGTACCTCAAGGAGGTGACCGTAAAGGCTAAGCGCAAGCGCTATTCGCGTAAGAACAACCCCGCGGTGGAGCTGATGAAGAAGGTGGTGGCGCACAAGAAGCAGACATCACTGGAGACGCGCGACTATTACCAGTATAACAAATACCAGAAGATCACCCTCGCATTGAATGAGGTTAACGACGACACGCTGAACTCAGAGAAATTCAAGAAGCGCCCCTGGCTCAAGGATCAGGTGGAGAAGAGCGAGTACACGGGAAAGCTCATTCTGCCCGTGTCGGTGGACGAGACGGTCTCGCAAAAAATTTATCGCAAGCATCCGCACAGTGAGAAGACCATAGTAAAGGGAATAAACTCTTCGGGAGTTAACGACCTCTTTCAGACCGGCGATATTGTGACCAATGTTCTGAAAGATGTGTTTACCGATGTCAACATATATGATGATCAGATTCGGCTTTTGCAATATCCGTTTACATCGCCCATCGGCGAGGACGGAATAGCATTCTACCGTTATTACATCGAGGACACCCTGATGGTGGACAAGGACAAGTGCATTCACCTGCACTTCCTGCCCAACAACCAGCAGGACTTTGGTTTCAGGGGCGACCTCTACGTGCTCGCCGACAGCAGCTATCAGGTGAAGCGCTGCGACCTGACAATCCCGAAAAAGAGCGACGTGAACTTTGTGGAGAACATGCAGATAGTGCAGGAGTTCTCGCAGCTGCCCGACTCAACGTGGGTGCTCACACGTGACGACATGGTGGCGGAGCTGAAGCTGGCGAGCTTCCTGCAGAAGTGCTGCGTAATGCGCTCCACACGACTCACCGACTACGCCTTCGACGAACTGCCCAAGCAGTTGTTCAAGGGAAAGGCTAAGGAGGTGAAGGAGGCGGACGCCATGATGCGCGGCGACCAGTTCTGGGCGCAGTACCGTCAGGTGAACCTCACCAAGGGTGAGAGCTCGATGGACGCATTCGTGCACAACCTGGAGCAGATAAAGGGATTCAAGTATATCATCTTCGGACTGAAGGCGCTGATAGAGAACTTCGTGGAGACGGGCAACCCCAGCAAGGTGGACATCGGTCCGATAAACACGATGATTACCAAGAACTTCATCGACGGATACCGCACACGTATATCGGCGCAGTCCACCGCCAACATGAACAAGCACTGGTTTTGGGCGGGATACTACGCCCACGCATGGGGCAGCCACAAGAACTACTACAGCGGCTCGCTCATCTACTCGTTCAACAAGAAGGAGTATCTGCCGCGCGAGTTCCCCAAGCGCACGCTCACGCTGACATCCACATACGACGTGTGCTCGCCGAGCGACAAGTTCGTGCACACCGACAAGGACAACGTGTTCACGGCGTTCAAGTGGGCTACGGTGGACAAGATGATGTGGTATAACCGCCAGGAGCTGAAGTTTGAGCGCGAGGAAGACTGGGGATTCAAGACCACACTCGGGCTGAAACTGGAGGAGAACGAGCCTTGCGGAGCCATGCGCTATATTTTCATGAACAACGGACAGGGATATGACGACCCTGCCGCACGGATGAAGCGCACGCTGCGCACCACGGAGCTGAGCCTGCAGCTGAGGTTTGCGCCCGGCGAGACATTCATCAACACCAAGCAGCGCCGCCTGAAAATAAACCTCGACGCGCCGGTGTTCCTCGTGGGACACACCATCGGACTGAAGAACGTGCTAGGCGGCGAATACTCATTCAACATGACCGACGTGGAGCTCTACAAGCGCTTCTGGATGAAGAGCTGGGGAAAGATTGACATCTACCTCAAGGGCGGCGCACAGTGGAACAAGGTGCCCTACCCTCTGCTCATCACTCCTGCCGCCAACCTGTCGTACATCATAGAGGACGAGACATTCAACCTGGTGAACAACATGGAGTTCCTCAACGACCGCTACGCATCGCTCGACATGAGCTGGGACCTCAACGGAAAGATATTCAACCGCATACCGCTGCTGAAGAAGCTGAAGTGGCGCGAGTACTTAGGAGTGAAGTGCCTGTGGGGCACGCTCACCGACAAGAACAACCCTTACCTTGAGCAGAACGCAGGCGACGGAAGGCTGATGTACTTCCCCGAGGGCTGCTACGTGATGGACAAGAACCGCCCGTATGTGGAGCTTATCGCCGGCGTGCACAACATCTTCAAGATTTTCCACGTGGAGTATGTGCGCCGCATGAACTATCTCGACCTGCCCACCGCCAACAAGCACGGCATAAGGTTTATGTTCAGAATGACGTTCTGAGGAAATGAAGAATGAAGAATGAAGAGTGAAGAATGAAGAGTTAAAAATCTCTTCCCCCTCCTACCATTCCTACCCCTCCTACCCTTCCTAAAAAAAACAAAAAAAAAATATGAAATTCGCAATTATCGCAGCCGGTGAGGGAAGCCGTCTTGCAGCAGAAGGAATAACATCGCCCAAGCCTCTGGTGAAAGTGGGCGGAGAACATCTCATAGACAGACTGATACGCATCTTTATGGACAATCAGGCTGAAGAGATAGTAGTGATTTGCAACGACCAGACAGCACTGGTGAGCAGCCACCTCGTGGAGCTGCAGCGCGACGGTCTGAACGGCCGCCCCGTGCCGCTGCGCTTTGTCATCAAGTCTACGCCGAGCTCGATGCACAGTTTTTCGGAGATAAGCAAGTATCTGGAGGATGGACCGTTTGTGCTCACAACGGTGGACACCATTTTCCGGGAATGTGAGTTCAGGAGCTACGTGGACAGTTTCAACAAGGCACTGGCAGAGGGAACCGCCGACGGAATGATGGGCGTGACCGACTATATCGACGACGAGTCGCCGCTGCACGTGGATGTGGACGGCAATATGCGCATCACGGGATTTCTTGACAGCAGCGACCATCCGCACTACATCTCCGGCGGCATCTACGGGCTCAACGGCAAGGCTATCCGGGTGCTGCGGCTGTGCATGGAAAACGGTCTGTCGCGTATGCGCAACTTCCAGCGCGCACTCGTGGCGGTGGGCGTAAGGCTGCAGGCTTATCCCTTCAGCAAGGTGCTCGACATCGACCATGCCGCCGACATTGCCAAGGCTGAGAATTTTCTGGGAAAGGGAGAATAAAAACAAAAAGGCTATGACATTCAATATAAACGGAGAGCAGCGCACCTTCGGCGAGTTGCTGAAGGCATCGTTCAAGAGCGCCGACACAGAGGAGAACATCGACGTATATTTCACCCGTCCCATCGGACTGGCGTTTGCCCTGCTGTGGGGCAGCATGGGCATTCACCCAACGGTAATCACCATCCTGTCGATGTTTCTCGGAGCAGCGGCAGGCTATATGTTTTATTTCCCTGACCTGGCGCACAACCTGTGTGGAGTGGCGCTGCTGATGCTCGCCAACTTCTGCGACTCCACCGACGGGCAGATGGCGAGGATATACAACAAGCGGTCGCTGACGGGCAGGGTGCTCGACGGCTTTGCAGGCGACGTGTGGTTTGTGGTGATTTACTTTGCACTGGCGTTCCGCATGATGAACAGCCCGGTGACGGTGATGGGCTACGAGTGCTCGTGGTATGGCTTTGTGATATGCACTATAGCCGGTTTCGGCTGCCATGCCAACCAGGCGCGCCTTGCCGACTACTACCGCCAGATACACCTGTTCTTCCTGCTTGGCAAGGAGGGCAGCGAGCTGGACCGCGCCGATGCGCAGCTGGAGATAAAGAACAGTCTGCCTAAGTTTCCGCACGAGTGGTTTGCACATCTTTTCTATTCAAACTACTACAAGTATTGCCGTGCACAGGAGAAAGCCACGCCCGAGTTTCAGCGGTTCTACGCCGCCATCAGGGAGCGCTATCCCAATGCCGCCGACATACCCGTGCCGTTACGCGAGGATTTCCGACTTGGGTCGCTGCCGCTGATGAAGTGGGCAAATGCCCTGACGTTCAACTGGCGCGCAATATTCTGCTATGTGTCCTGTCTGGCTAATATTCCGTGGCTCTATCCGCTGGTGGAGATTGTGGTGTTCAGCGCCATATACATCAACATGCACGGCAAGCACGAGGACTATTGCAGGACACTGACCGAAAAATATTTCAACCGCCAATGATGACGCGCCTGTGGGGAGTTGTGCTCTGTATGGTGTTGTGTATGGCGGCAAGGGCTCAGAGCGAAACTGTTCCGGATGCAAAAGAGCAGGAGAGAAATGCGCAGGAAGCAATGCCCGACACCACACACCTGCAGCAATTCCTGGCTGAGATAGACTCGCTGCTACGGTTGGACGAGCTGCACAAGCAACAGCGCGAGACAGAGGCGCAGAAGGAGATGCTGGAGGCAGCCCAGAGGCGCATGATGGAGTCGGTGAAGTATGTGCGCATTGGAAAGAAGATAGAGCTGGGACCCATATCGCGCATTGTGATGCGCAACTCCATCGACGGTTTCCGTCCGCGCTTTGGCGGACGCACCACTGCCGCGCTTCATCCGCAATGGTTCTTCAAGGGATATTACTCACGCGGCTTCAAGAGCAGGGAAAACTATTTCAGCGCACGTGCCACATACTCGCTGAACAAAAAGCTGTATCAGCCCGACGAATATCCGCAGCGCAGCGTGTCGGTGACGGCGATGCGCGACATCGGTATGCCATTCGAGATTTTCAACAGCACATACGACGAGAACTTCCTCACCTCGCTGCGATGGACATCGGTGGGCGAGTTTGTGAGGATTAACCGCCAGCAGATTGACTTCGACTACGACTTCAACCGAATGCTGAAGGCATCGGCACAGATTTCGATGCAGAAGATTGCAACCGTGGGCGACTGGAGCGAAGCCATGCGCACGACCATGCACTTGGCGGACGTAACTATGGAGATTGACCTCCGCCCGACAAAGAGCTCAGTGGTGTCGCTGTCGCACCGTGCAGGCATCAGTGGATTTCTGCGCTGCGACTACGATTACAACATCACCGAGATTGCCTACAGCAACCGTATTGCGGCAGGCACAGGGCGCGTGGACATAGGAGCCCGCGCCGGAGCGGAATGGAACAGAGTGCCCTTCATGCTGCTGTGCATGCCCGCCGCCAACATGGCTTACTTCTCGGCACCGTCAACATTTATGCTCATAAACAACTATGAGTTTGCCAACGACCGCTATCTCAGCATGATGGTCAGCTGGGACTGCGGCGGAGTGCTGCTCTCGCGCATACCGTTCCTGCGTATGCTCGGCTGTCACGAGATGCTGGGATTACGCACACTGTGGGGAACTGTGACAAATAAAAACGATTACGGCATATCGCGCATGGACGGCAGCAAGCCCTACTGCGAATGCTCCGTGGGCATCTGCAACATATTAGGGCTGATAAGCGTGGAATATGTGCACCGCCTCAACTATCTTGACCTGCCCACCGCTCACAGACACGGAGTGAGGATAGGACTGCCGATATGATATGACACCAATCCGTCCATGGGCGAGCGCAATACGCGGCTGAGTGTGAAGCCCTCAAGGCTTGCAGCCTCACACAGCTCATCGCGGAAGAAATATGCAATGCTGCCGACTGCGCCAACTGGCAATGAGGCGGCACCGTACTGCACGACGTTACGGCGGAAAAAGTTGCGGAAATTGTCAACCACAATGCCGCGCACGGCAGGAATGTCAAGGCGGTCGTGAATGAACGGCGCAATGCCGGCAAGAAAGCGGTTTGCCATGGGTTCGCGATAGACGCGGGTGATTATGTCCTGATAGCTCATGCCTATCCACTGCTCAAACTCGCCGACCATGGACTGCGGCAGAAAGCCTTTGTAAAGCGCATTGAGAAACAACCTGCCAAGCACCGCTCCACTGCCCTCATCGCCGAGAATATAGCCGAGCGGACGCGTATTGCTGACAATACCGGCGCCATCGTAAAGACAGGAGTTGACACCCGTGCCCATGATGCAGGCAATGCCAGGGGACGTGCCGCAGACTGCGCGGGCGGCAGCAAGAAGATCGCTGTAGACAAACACCCGCACACCATCGCCAGACGAACTAACAACGTCACTAAACACCCGAGCAAGCAACGCCTGCATGACGGCGGCATTTGCCTCGTTGCAGCCGCTGCCATAGAAGTGAATCTCGGAAATGGAAGACACCACCGGCTCAATCTGCGGCAGAAGCTCGCTGGAGAGAATATCGCTTATAACCTGCTCCGGCTGATGAAAAGGATTGATTCCCTGGGTTTTCACACTAAGCGCAACATTGTTGCCGGAAGTCACGCTCCAGTCGGTTTTTGTGCTTCCGCTGTCTGCTATCAGTTTCATTATCAACTTTATGTATTAATTTTTCTTTAGATTTACTGCAAAAATACAACTATTTCAGAAAAAAGTAGTATCTTTGCACTCAAATTTAAAGAAGTTTATGAAATGAGATTCGACGAAGTCAATCGGATAATAATAATATTGCTGCTGCTCGTTGCAGGAATAACAGACGCAAGTGCTGTCCTGAAAGAAAAGGACCTGGACAACACCTTGGGAATACTGCGCACCGAGCTGACCACTATCCACCGCGAGCTGGCGCAGCAAAGCCAATCGGAACAGGAGCGCACCAAGGAGGTGTTTGCCCAGCTGATAAGCATAATGAACCGCAGCAACCAGAACTCGCTGATGCTCTATTCGCAAAAGGAAGGCTATGTGTTTAACCTTACATACGCCTGCCATGAGGCAACGGAGCAATACAAGACATTCCAGCGCGAGCAGCTGCCGTTTAAGAACTACATTGAGCAGACTCAGCACGAAATAACACGCTATGACAGTCTGATAAGCAGTCTGAAGAAGATGCCCGTGACGATGCTCTCGCCCGAGGCGCAGACCGACCGCAGCGTATGCCTGGCACTGGCTGTGTCGATAAAGAACCGGCTCACTGCAACCACCGAGAGCAACGAGGAATATATGCGCATATACGAGCAGACCGAGCAGCGGCTGAGCGCAATCAACGACTATGCCAACAAGCGCTACAACAACATACAGACAAGCATATTCAAGAACGGCGGCGAGAATTATCTGAAACTGCTGTCGAAGCTGTCCACCACGCTGAAGGAGACCGAGCGCAGCATAGCGGAGAAATACCGTGTGCATCCCAAGCTCAACTCGCAATGGGACAGTCGGATAATACTGATGCTATTCGTCATCATCGTGTTCTACGCCGTGATAGCATCAGGGCTCAACGTGCTGGTGCTGAAGTTTCTCGCACCGAGAAAGTTCATGCCCGGATTCTTCCGCACAGACGACTTCATAGAAAAGCGCCCATACATAATCACTGCCACAAGCACAGTGACATTTGCACTGATTGTGGGACTGGTGAAAATCAACGCCGACCAGAATTTCATAAACATGGCAGCCGACCTGCTCGTGGAGTTTGCATGGCTGCTGGGAGTAATCCTGTTCTCGCTGCTGCTGCGCCTCAACACAGCGCAGATACGCAGTTCGTTCCGGATATACAGTCCATTGATAGTGATTGGATTCGTGGTTATAACGTTCCGCATCGTACTGATTCCAAACGAACTCGTAAACCTCATATTCCCGCCCGTGCTGCTGGCGTGCTCGCTGTGGCAGTGGAAGGTGATAAAGAGCCACCGCCGCGCCATTCCGCGCCTCGACATGTTCTACACCTACACCTCCATGGCGGTGTTCATCGTCTCGGTGCTGCTGTCGTGGAAAGGCTACACCCTGGCAAGCGTGCAGATAATCATCTGGTGGATAATGCAGCTCACCTGCGTGCTTTCCATCACCTGCCTTAGCGACTGGATAAAGATGTACGGAATGAAGAAGGGCTTCATCAACAAGCACGGCAAGGAGGTGGAGAACAAGAAGTTTCCCATCACCAAGACATGGTTCTATGCGCTCGTGGAGGATGTGCTGCTGCCCGCCTGCGCCGTGGCGTCGATAATGATAAGCGTGTACTGGGCAGCCGACATATTCAACCTGAGCGACCTGTGCTGGAAGGCTTTCAACACCAACTTTGTAGACCAGGAGAACCTGAAGCTGTCGGTGATGCGCCTCTGCGTGGTGGTGATACTGTGGTTTGTGTTCAGCTACGTCAGCCGCACACTGCTGGCATTCATAAAGATGCACTTCTATCAAAAAGACCCTACATCGGCAGCAAGCCACTTCATGATGGCAAAGAACGTGGTGCAGGTGTTTGTGTGGGGAGCATGGTTTCTGTTCTCGCTCTACACGCTCGGCATCAGCTTCACATGGCTCGTGGTAATCTCGGGCGGACTGTCCACAGGTATCGGTTTTGCATCGAAGGACATTCTTGAGAACATCTACTACGGCATATCGCTCATGACGGGCAGAATAAAGGTGGGCGACCTCATAGAATGTGACGGAATACGCGGACGTGTGGCAAACATCAACTATACCAGCACGATGATAGAGTCGCTCGACGGTTCGGTGATAGCATTCCAGAACAGCCAGCTGTTCACAAAGAACTACAAGAACCTTACCCGCAACAACGGCTATGTGCTCTCGACCACCATCTTCGGTGTGGGCTACGGCAGCAACATCAAGGAGGTGATTGACATGATAGAGAAAGCCGTTGCAGAAATGAGCCACGAATGGATTGACGGCAGCCGCCAGCCCAAAGTCATATTCACTGAGTTTGCCGACAGCAGCATCAACCTGAAACTGCTGTGCTGGGTGGACGTTATGAAGCAGGGACTGGTGGAGAGCGACATAAAGAACTGCATCTATGATACGCTCAACAAGAACGGAGTGGAGATTCCGTTCCCACAGCAGGATGTATATATAAAGAACTTGGAGGAAGTTAAAGGAAGTTAAACATACCCCTCTTACCCTTCCTACTCCTCCTACCATTCATAAAATAAAGACAAGAACAATGAGCACAACGATAATAGCAGGACCATGCGTGATAGAGAGCGCAGAGCTGCTGGACACAGTGGCAAAAAGGCTGGTGGAGATAAACCGCAGGCTGGGCACCGACATAATATTCAAGGCTTCGTTTGACAAGGCTAACCGCACTTCGCTGAAGTCGTTTCGCGGACCTGGACTGGAAAAGGGACTGGAGATGCTCGCCGACATAAAGAGCCGCTACGGTCTGCGCATACTCACCGACATACACGAGAGCTGGCAGGCAAAGCCCGCGGCTGAGGTTGCCGACGTGCTGCAGATACCCGCATTCCTATGCCGGCAGACCGACCTGCTGACGGCAGCCGCCGCCACAGGCAGGACGGTGAACATAAAGAAAGCGCAGTTTCTGAGCGGCAGAGACATGCGCTATCCCGTGGAGAAGGCGCGCGAGTCGGGTGCCGGAGAAGTGTGGCTCACCGAGCGCGGCAACTGTTTCGGCTATAACAATCTTGTGGTTGACTTCCGCAACATCAGCGACATGCTGGAGATTGTGCCAAACGTGATAATGGACTGCACCCACAGCGTGCAGCGGCCCGGAGGAAGCGACGGCAAGACAGGCGGCGACCGCCGCTTTGTGCCGCAGATGGCAAAGGCAGCAAAGGCTTTCGGTGCCACAGGATACTTCTTCGAGGTGCATCCCGACCCCGACCGCGGACTGAGCGATGCCGCCAACATGCTGGAGCTTGACAAACTGGAGAAACTGGTGGAAGAGCTGACTAAAGACAAGGCTTAGCTGCCAAAAGACATAAAAGACTAAATATAAAAAGGACTAAAGACTTAACTCCTAAACATAAATAAAAGAAACGATGACCATAAGAGACTACGCTATACAATGTCTGAAGGACGAGGCACAGGCAATACTCGACCTCATTCCCAAGCTGGACGACGACTTTGAGCGCGCCGTGGAACTGATGTGGCGCTGCCGCGGCAAGGTGATTGTAACCGGTGTGGGCAAGAGCGGGCACATAGGAGCCAAGATTGCCGCCACACTGTCGAGCACCGGCACTCCGGCGTTTTTCATCAATCCGCTGGATGTCTTTCACGGCGACCTCGGAGTGATGACCGCCGACGATGTGGTTATAGCCATATCCAACAGCGGCGCCACCGACGAGCTGCTGCGGTTCATCCCCATGGTGCTCGACATGCAGATACCCATCGTGGCAATGACGGGCAATCCGGGCTCGCTGCTTGCAAAATACTCGGTGTGCCACCTCGATGTGAGCGTGCAGAAAGAAGCGTGCCCGCTGAACCTCGCCCCCACAAGCAGCACCACAGCCACCCTGGCAATGGGCGACGCACTTGCCGTGGCGCTCATGGAGAAACGCAACTTCAAGCCGCAGGACTTCGCACACTATCACCCCGGCGGCGAGCTCGGCAAGCGGCTGCTCACCACCGCCCACGACGTGATGCGCACCAGCGACATGCCGGTGATAACGCCCGAGATGTGTCTGGGCGAGGCTATCATCCTTGTGAGCAAGGGAAAGCTGGGGCTCGGAATAGCCATTACCGACGGCAAGGTGGCAGGACTGATTACCGACGGCGACATACGCCGCTCAACCGAGAAATGGGGAGCCGACTTCTTCAATCACCCTGTGAGCGACATAATGACAACAACCCCCAAAACCGTTTCGGCGACAACCAAGATAAGCGAGATACAGCGCATAATGAACCGCTACAAAATCCACTCCGTACTGGTGGTCGACGGCAACAACCGGCTGCTGGGAGTGGTTGACCATTACTCTTGCATGCTGTAAACATAAAAAACTGCATGTGGTAAAAAATAAAGTAGCTGTAAACATAAAAAACAGCATGTTGCAAAAACAAAGTATGCTGTAAAACTCAAAATATATTGTAGAATAACTTTTAAACGTCGATAATGATGAAACTGTATAAGAGAATTGCGCTACTGACAATGCTTGTGATTCCGCTGGCAGCAGCGGCGGTCTATATGTTCAAGACTCTTGACACACGCAACCAAATGAACAGCAGTCAGGTAAACTGCATTATGAAGGATTCAAAGGGATATATGTGGTTCGGCACGCCCGCGGGCCTCTACCGCTACGACGGCTATGTGTTCCGCAACTTCCAGTGCGACTCACAGGACGGCTCGTCGCTGCCCGACAGTTATATCAACAATATACAGGAGGCAATGGACGGCAGCCTGTGGATAAACACCGCCCAGGGCATGTGCCTGTATCATCCCCGCACTGAAACCTTTGAGCGCGACATGCACCAGGTGTACACCCGCATGGGTCTGAAGGGCAACGACCCCACCATAGTGTATATCGACACCAGGAAAAACTTCTGGATGTATGTGCCCAAGCGAGGCATCGTGGCATACAACATGCAGAAACAGCTCATGTATGAATTTGGCTACACCAACGACGTGGCAGGAATACCCGAAGGCAACATCTGCTCAATAAGCGAATGCCGCGAGGGAGCCGTGCTCACCTACGACAATGGAATGCTCGTATGCCTAAGCATTGACAACGACCGCCGGAAGGAATGGCAGACCAACACCATTGCCGAGCAGCAGCTTGTACATAGCACATCGCTGAAGACATTTGCCGACGCCAGCGACAACATCTGGCTCTACGGACACGGCACACTGATGCTGTATATGAAGAAAACCAACGAATGGGTGACCGCCATAGGCAGCAGCCTCGGGCTGAACGGCACAAACGCCGACCGCACGGTGTTCAGCATGTCGGCAGACAAGCAGGGCAATATCTGGATGGCTACCGACCGTGCCGGACTTGTGAAGCTCAACGCCGGAAACTATGCAATTGAATATGTCACCCCTACAGGGCTCAACAGCAAGATACCCGCCGGAGCCATTGTGAGCACCCTCAGCACATACGTTGACAACACCGGGCTGCTCTGGGTGGGAACAGAGAAAAACGGAGTGGCATTCTATGGCAAGAACATATATAAATTCCAGTCGGCACTCATTGGCGACGTGACCGCAATAACCGAGGACACCGGCGGCAAGATGTGGTATGGAACAAGCGAAAGCGGCATCTACGGCTACGACGGCGAGCTTGCAAGCCGCAAGGTGTCGGCAATGGCAGCCACTCCCGACGGAAGCGTATGGGTGGGGTCAAAACAGAATGGGCTCGCCCGCATAAAAGACGGCGCAACAACAATATACTCGCTGGCAAACGACAGCAGCAAGACGCTCATCAACGACCACGTGAACGCACTGTGCGTAGACAAGACCGGCAACCTGTGGATAGCCACCAACGGCGGCTTGCAGATGTACAGCACCAAGATGAACACCTTCTCATCGTACACCAAGGAAAACGGGCGCCTCACAACCAACACCGTCACCTGTCTTGCCTACGGTCAGGGCAACACCCTGTATGCCGGAACCAACGAGGGCGTGCTTGTGCTCAACATCTCCACCACCGAGAAGGAAATGCTGACAGGCGAAAAGAAATCGCTCAACAAATTCACCAACAACTACATAACACAGGTATTGGAGGACAGCCGCGGACTGCTGTGGATAGGCACCCGTGACGGCATCAATGTCTACGACCGCAGCAACGACCGACTGGTGTACATCACCGACAAGGACGGGCTGTGCAACAACTGCGTGCGCGGACTCACCGAGGACGGCAACCACAACGTGTGGATAACCACCACCAACGGAGTGTGCCGCGTGGTGGTGCAGCGCAACCACGAGGAGGGCACGTTCAACTACTGCATGTACAACTACGACATCAGCGACGGCATGCAGGGCAACGAGTTCAACCAGGGAGCAATATGCACAAAGGCTAACGGCGACGTGATTCTCGGCGGAGTGTTCGGCATAAACTGGGTAAACAAGCAGGGCAGCAAGGTCACCAACGAGTCGCTGCCCAAAGTGATGCTCACACAGCTGTTTATCAACGACACGGAGATTATGCCCGGACACCTGTATGACGGCAACGCCATTCTGCCCGAGGCTCTCAACGAGACCAACAGCATAAAACTAAACAACAGCCAGAACACCTTCACCATCAAATTCGCCGCCGGCAACTACAATCAGAGCGAGCGGCTGATGTTCATGTACTGGATGGAAGGCAAAGAGCAGGACTGGCACAACGGCGACGCGCTGAACCACGGCGTGACCTTCACCAACCTCAGCAGCGGCACCTACCGCCTGCACGTAAAGGCAATAAGCGCCAGCGGAGCAGTGAGCAATCAGGAGCGCGTGCTCGAAATCGTGATAGAACGCCCGTGGTGGCTGCAATGGTGGATGATAGCCGTATATGCCGCCATAGTGCTCGGCGTGTTCTACGTATGGCGCTATGGTCTGAAAGAGGTGCGCTACGTGTGGAACAAGAAGAAGATGACCCTTGCCGAGCTGATGCGCCAGCAGCAGGAGATAAAGAACGCCAGCGACAACCTGATGCAGCCCATGTCGCGCATGACCTCGATCATAGGAAACCTTGCCGAGACCACCACCACCGTGGAAGGCAAGGAGCAACTCAACTCGCTGCACTTCCAGATGCTGCAGGTGATAACCCAGATAAGCGAGATGCAGATGGCACTTGAAAATCCTGAGTCAAAGGCAAGCGAGACAGCCGAGTCGAGGCTGCAGCTCAACACCCAGGGATATGTCAACGCGCTGCCCAAGGAGGTGGGCGAGGTGCTCACATCGGAGTTCACCCCGCCAAAGCTCGTGGAGTCGGACAAGCTGAAGAAAGTCACGATGATGTTCATCGACGACAGCGAGGAGCTGCAGAAGTTCATAAGGTCATATCTCAACGACATCTACGACCTGCACATCTACAACTCCACCACCGACGCGCAGAAGGACATAACCATACTGCACCCCAACATCATAGTGTGCAAGGACGATATGCCGCAAACCACGGGAAGCGACCTTTGCAACATGCTCAAGACAAGCACCATGACCGCCAACATCAAGTTTGTGCTCATGACCGACGGTGTGCTGTCGAAAGCCGACATGATAGAGCAGAACATCACAATATCCGCCGACGACCATCTGGCAAAGCCGTTCAACATACAGGAGGCTATAATGCGCTTCAACAGCCTGCTCGGAATATCCGACGCCAAGCTGCTGAGCGACACCATAGAGGGCGGCGAGACGCGACGGCTGGAAAGCTACAACGCCAGCATGACCACAGCCACGCTCACATTCACCGACGATGACAGCGAGGCTGCGGAGACACCGGACATTCGGGACAATACGGACGTGTCGGACCATTCGGACAGGTCAGACAAGTCGGACAGGTCAGACGTGTCGGACCATTCTGACAAGTCTGACGCAACAGACACCGCCACGGCGGGCACCACTGAGCTTACACTGATAAGCAACGTGCCGGAGATGTCGGTTCAGGACCAGCTGTTCCTCTACAACATCGAGCAGTACGTGCTCCACAACATGAGCAACGGCCACATCAGCATCGAGGCTATGGCAACCGCCATGGGCATGGGGCGCGTGCAGTTCTTCCGCAAGGTGCAGGCACTTGTGGGCAAGACCCCCACGGAACTTATACTCAACATGCGCCTGAAGCACGCCTGCACGCTGCTGGAGAAGACCGACATAAGCATGAGTGAGCTTGCAATCAACATAGGGCTCAACACCGCCGACAACTTCATAACCATGTTTAAGGAGAAATACGGCATGTCGCCACTGATATACAGGACCAACTCACGTAAAAAGTAAGCCAACACAGGACCAACTCACGTAAAAAATAAGCCAGGCAGCATTTATGTATAAATTCTTCCTAACAGTAATAATAGCTATCAACACCTTTTACAACATACAGGCAAAGGAATACAACACATTGGAACGAGAGAGAGCCGACTCCTTGGTGAAAAGAAAACTGGAACAATGCGGCATTGAATTTACCGACAGCAACAGCGTGACGCTGCTCACCAGCGGCAACGAGAAATTCAATGACATGTTTTGCGCCATACGGCAGGCAAAAAGCAGCGTGCATCTGGAGTACTTCAACTTCAGAAACGACTCCATAGCCTCACTGCTCTTCGACATCCTCCGCGAGAAAGTGAAGGAGGGCGTGGAGGTGCGCGCTCTGTTCGACGGATTCGGAAACGACTCCAACAACCGCCCGCTGAAGAAGAAGCACCTGCGCAAGCTGCGCGAGGACGGCATCAACATACATGAGTTCGACCCGATACGCTTTCCGTGGATCAACCACGTGTGGAGCCGCGACCACCGCAAGATAGTGGTGATTGACGGACAGATAGCCTACACCGGCGGCATGAACGTTGCCGACTATTACATTAAAGGCACTGAGCAGGTGGGAAGCTGGCACGACATGCACTGCCGCATAGAGGGTCCAGCGGTTAGCGAGCTGCAAAGGATATTTGCCAGGATATGGCGTAAGGTGACCGGCGAGGACATTGCCGCAGACAGCAAGTATTTTGATGCCGCCAACAACCATTTCAGCGGGCTGAAACCCGACACCACCGCCACCGCCCGCCGCAAGACCGTGGGCATAATCAACCGCGAGCCGCGCAAGTCGCCCGAGATAATCAGACAGTTCTATCTGGCGGCAATCAACAGCGCCCACGACTCGATAAAGCTCATCAACCCGTATCTCACGCTCAACCGCCAGCTGAAGAAGGCACTGAAAGCTGCCGTGAGGCGCGGAGTGAAAGTGGAGATAATGATTTCGGCAAAGAGCGACATTCCGCTCACCCCCGACTGTGTGTTCTACAATGCCCACAAGCTGATGAAGAAAGGAGTGACCGTGTGGGTCTACCAGCCGGGATTCCACCACACCAAGGTGATAATGACCGACGGGCAGGTGTGCACCGTGGGCAGCGCCAACCTCAACTCGCGCAGCCTGCGGTTCGACTATGAGGAGAATGCCGTGATTCTCGACCGCTGCACCACTCAGGAGCTGTCGGACCTGTTCGATGCCGACATCCCCGACTGCATCAGGATGACCCCCGAAAACTGGAAGCAGATGCGCACTCCATGGCAACGCTTCGTAGGGTGGTTTGCACATCTGCTTGCACCGTTCCTGTAAGACTCATAGCAACACTCCGGAGAGAATTTACAGCACCTACTGATGACAACTGCCAATCGCCGAATTACAACTGCCAATCGGCGATTTACAACGCTAAATCGGCGAATTAGAATCCTAAATCGCCGATTTTTCCACCCAATACTAAAAGCGTTTTCTATCCAATTAGCTTGGCGCTATATGTCTTATCAATTATATTCTCCCGCAAGCGATGCCTTGAACAGCTTTATCTCAAGCGGAGTAATCCCGCACTTCTCAAGGCTATCCTTTTTCTCGTCGATGTAAGACATAGCTTCCCGGCAGTTCACCGGCTCAAGCACCTCCAACGCCTTCTCAAACCTGCGGCATGCCATCAGCCCTATGCCATGGTATATCCGGTCAAGCGTATCACCCATTCCGCCGACATACGACTTCTCATACATTGTGCACGCCTGTTCGGCATTGCCCATGCTCAGCAGCAATTCGCCCAGTGCGAAACATACATCATCGTCATCGGGAGTCTCATAGTGAACTCTATAGAGCAGAGCCTTGGCTTCCTCCCAGCTTTTCTCCACCCTTCTAAGAGCATATCCCTTAGCCTTCAGCGCTTCTATGTTGTCAGGGGTCTTCTCAAGCAGTCCGTTGACCATCTCCATGCCCTTTTTCCACTTTTCCGTTTCCACATCATATTCCCCCAGATAGTGCTGCGCCAGCCTGCAAATCACTTCATCGTCCTGTTTGAATGCAAGAGCCTCTTCCAGATGCCGCTCCTTCTGCTCATAATCCAGCTCCGCCATGAAACAGGCGCTCTCAAACGTGTGCTCCATCTTGTCGTAGTTCTTCATTATCATGGAGGCATCCTCAAATTTATCCCGGCTGTAGAGCACCATTGCCACCGGCACTCCCCACTTTCTCACAAGCGCAGAGTCGGCAAACACGGGCTGCGCAAAAAACAGGAACGGCGGTATTCCCCCGTCAGTTTCCACATTCTGAAAAAGGTCGGGAAACATCGTATGGTTGGGCATGAGATGAGTGAGCCTGTAAATGTTCTGTATCAGATTGCGGCGCACCAGTGCCGGCTTCACAGTTGCAGGGTCCTTTTCAGGCATGTTGCTCATGCCGCTGAGCGACTCAATCATAGCCTCCGGCATCTGAGGCATCGTTCCCTTCAGCGTCAGCAGAAACGAATAGCAGTCGCAGTCGCACAGCTGACTGTGCTCAGCGCTCACAGCCAGAATCTTTCCTATCCTGCTGTCCAGCCCTCCCACTATCGAGGGGTGCAGCCTTGTGTAGGGCAGCGTCCAGTTTATTGTCCTGTCAAAGAACGGATATCTCTTCATTCGCCTGAAACTGCCATAATATATGTCGCGCCCGCTCTTGTAGAGCTTCTGCATCATTTCCACCGTGCTCTCCAGATTTTCCCTTCTGCGGTCGGCAGCCCCGGGGTCAAGGATATCCTCGGTGCCGTCATCGTCGAGCTCCTCGAATGCTCCGTTCTTGAAAGCTATCGGCGAGTTGTTCATTATATTGGGTATAATCTGTTTTTCCATTACATCCTTGTCGCTCTCCGCCAGCTGCGCCATTGCCAGCTGCAGCTGCAGATCCCTGAGCTCCTTCACGCTCCGCTCATTCTCAAGCAGCTTGCCGATGAGATTCTCATGCTCCGAGTCGGCAAGGCGATACTGCAGGCTGTCCATGGCAAGTGCCAGCCCCACGAGCGCGCGCTGCTTCACCTGCACGTCGTCCGACTTCATATACACGTTTATCAGCATTCGCTCCTTTCTGTAGTCGAACCAGATGCAGCAGCCGAGAATCACGGCTGGCAGGAGTGCCTGCTGCGAGAAGCTGTCGACGAGCGGCGAGAGAAACAGCTCCTCCATCTTCAGGGCTTCCTCCTCGCTCCACTGCGGCGACATGAGAATGGCGTCATACGTCCACTCCAGAAATTCAAACTTAGCCCTGAGCACCTCCGTCCGCCTTACATCGCGCTTGTTGGCAGGCAGCAGGTCTACCATGGCAAGCTCCGTGACCCAATGCTCCAGCTTCTGCCTCATGGCATCGGGCTCTCTCAACCCGTCCATGACATTCAGCTTATCCGTGACGTCACGGTTCTCGGGCTTATTGCCGAACAGGGTTATTTGCCTTTCCACATCGCCAATAAGCCGCTGCATGCGCGCCACCAGACGGTCATAAATCTGCTGCCGGTTATCGTCGGGATATCCCTTCAGCCAATAGTCCTTCATACGGTCGAAGTCCTCGCTTATTGCCGTAAGCTCGTCAGCCCCCTTGATTTTTGGATATGTGTACAAGGCATTTTCCACCTCTCCTATTGCAGTACTGAGGATAAAATCCTTGTCCTTTTTCAATATGCTTGCCCACAAGTTGTCTTTTCTCATAATAAAGTTCAGTATTTAATGTATGTATTTTTTTGCTTGCTCTATGTCACGCTCTTCCGGCGGCGCCATGTGCTTGAACTTCAAGCCTTTCGGCAGCCTTGCCACAGTCTTCTCATCCACGGCGCAGTATTTCGCCACAAGATTGCCGTAATGCTGCACGCCAAACTTGGCTATTGAGTCCACGGCGGCATTATAGGCATTTACGAAAGCCTCAATCTGCGGCTTTCTTGCCTTGTCGTCATATATAGTCTTTCTCACCACTATGGCTCCCGAAGCCACGTTCATCTTCCTTGAGTCGGCAATTACGTTGTGCCTGAGCATCCTCGCCCTTGTTGCCTGCGGCTCCGGCAGCCACATTGCGTCCATCTCGTTGTTCTCCAGCATTTTCAGGCGCAGGCGCACATCGTTTATCTGCACCCTGAACACACGCTCGTCTGTAAGCTTCACACTGTCCACAGCCATATCGCCCAGCATGTCGGTCACACTGTAGCGGGTCATTGCCATCATCTTGTCGTCCAGCTGCTTCAGCTGCTTTATTCGCGACTGGCGGTTGCCTATCAGCTGCCAGTATGCTCCGGTGGCAGAGAGATAATGCAGCCCGGTGCCGAGCTTCTGCATGCGCTCTGCCCTCACAAGGTCGGTCACCCCTGCCTCAACGCGCGCGTTCATCAAAGCGGTGTCGCAGTCCATCTGCGCAGAGAATGCCTTCAGGCGCAGGTCCACTTTCGCCGTGTCGTAAAGATTGTGATACTTTGCCACGAATATCGGCAGGCAGTCGATGGTGGGCAGCACCGCCACCTTGAAGGCGGCAGAATCCTCGCGCGCCAGCCGCTGGCGTTCCTGACGGTTCAGGCGACGCTGCTCGTCATACGACGGACCGCATGCCTGAAACAACAATTGGAGCACTATAATAGCAAAAAAATATACTTTTCCTGTTTTCATTCTGCAAAAGTACAAAAAAAATTTGTTATTCCAAATTTTTTTTATAAATTTGCATACGATATGGCAAAAGAAAAAATAGCATACGTATGCGACAACTGCGGACAGGAGTCGCCAAAATGGATTGGCAAGTGCCCTGCCTGCGGGCAGTGGAACACCTTCAAGGAGATACGCATAGCCGGAAACGACACGGGGCAGAAGGCTGCGCGCAACGCCGCCATGGACGTGAGAAACGGCAAGCGCGGCGTGTCGGGCAATGCCAACCGTCCGCAGCTGCTCCGCGACATAAGCACCAAGGACGACCCGCGCATTGACATGCACGACGAGGAGCTCAACCGTGTGCTCGGCGGCGGACTGGTGCCGGGCAGCATTGTGCTTCTCGGCGGTGAGCCGGGCATAGGCAAGAGCACGCTCACCCTGCAGACCATACTCAACATGCCCCAGCGCCGCATTCTCTACATCAGCGGCGAGGAAAGCGCCCACCAGCTCAAGATGCGCGCCAACCGTCTGGCGGGCGAGGACAGCCAGATGTGCCAGATATTGTGCGAGACGTCGCTGGAGAACATCTTCGAGCAGATTCGCGACGTAATGCCCGAGATGGTAATCATAGACTCCATACAGACCATATACACCGAAGACGTTGACTCGTCGCCGGGCAGCGTCACCCAGGTACGCGAGTGTGCCTCTGCCCTACTCCGCTTTGCCAAGAGCAGCGGCATACCCGTGATTCTCATCGGGCACATCAACAAGGAGGGAACGCTCGCCGGACCTAAGATTCTTGAGCACATCGTCGACACGGTGATACAGTTTGAGGGCGACCGCCAGTATCTCTACCGCATTCTACGAAGCATAAAGAACCGTTTCGGAAGCACCAGCGAGCTGGGCATCTACGAGATGCAGCAGTCGGGACTGCGCCCTGTGAGCAATCCTTCGGAACTGCTGCTCACTCAGGACCACGAGGGACTGTCGGGTGTGGCAATAAGCAGCACCATCGAGGGCGTGCGCCCGTTCCTGGTCGAGACTCAGGCACTGGTGTCGACCGCAGCCTACGGCACACCGCAGCGCAGCGCCACGGGCTTCGACCAGCGCCGACTGAACATGCTGCTTGCCGTGCTCGAAAAGCGTGTGGGATTCAAGCTGATGCAGAAGGATGTGTTCATCAACATTGCCGGCGGACTCAGGGTCACCGACCTTGCGCTCGACCTGAGCATCATCGCAGCCGTACTGTCAAGCAATGTCGATACGCCTATAGAACCCGGCTGGTGCATGGCTGGCGAGGTGGGACTGAGCGGCGAGGTGCGTCCCGTGAGCCGCATAGAGCAGCGCATCAGCGAGGCGCAGCGTCTGGGATTCTCACACATCATCATCCCGCGCTACAGCATGCAGGGCATCAACCCCAGGAAATTCAACATCGAGCTGCATCCCGTGGCAAAGGTGGAGGAAGCACTGAGGGCGCTGTTCGGGTGATTGATAATAAAAGTAAGAGTAGTAGGAATGGTAAGAATAGTAAGAGAGGTAGGAAATCCTACACCTCCTACCTTTCCTACAGCTCTTACCTTTCTTACCATTCCTACCCCCTCTCATAAAAAATATTTTTTAAAAAAAACAATAACCATTATGACAAAAAAACTATTCATTACAGCAGTGTCGGCGCTCATGGCGTCGACTGCATGGGCTGACGTGGTGAACATCACCACTCCCCGCACATCGATGGTGCTCAACGCCGAGAAAGGCGCCAGAGTCACCTATTTATATTATGGTACGCGCGTGAGCGATGCCGATGCAAATATCCTCGCCACAACCGAGAAGGGCGAGGAGGCATATCCGATCTACGGCATGAACTGCCCTGCTGAGCCTGCCTTTGCCGCCACACACGGCGATGGCAACATGAGCACCGAGGCAGTGGTGACCGACATCGCGAAGTCCACCGCCGACAACCGCACCACCTACACCATCACCCTCAAGGACAAGGCTTATCCGCTGTTCATCACACTCAACTACATGACCACCGACGGGCTGGACGTGATTGAGACATGGACTGAGATACGCCACAGCGAGAAGAAAAACGTGACGCTCACCAAGTTTGCGTCGGCTCATCTGCCCGTGCGCCGCGGCAACGTGTGGATTTCTCATCTCTACGGCTCGTGGGCAAACGAGGGAAGGGTGAGTCAGGAACCGCTCACTCCCGACATGAAGGTGATAAAGAACCGCGACGGCGCGCGCAACTCGCACACCGACCACGCTGAGGTGATGCTCTCGCTCGACGGGCAGCCGCAGGAGAACAGCGGACGCACCATTGCAGCCGCCCTGTGCTACAGCGGCAACTACTGTCTGCGCGTGGAGACTCACGATGATGACTATCACCACTTCTTTGCCGGCATCGACGAGAACAATTCAGCCTACAGCCTTAAGAGCGGCGAGACATTTGCCACTCCGCACCTTGCGCTGACTTTCAGCCCCGAGGGACTGAGCGGAGCAAGCCGCAACATCCACCGCTGGGGTCGCCTCACTCACCTTGCCAACGGCAACAAGGAGCGCAAGATTCTGCTCAACTCGTGGGAGGGCGTTTACTTCGACATCAACCAGAAGGGCATGGACCAGATGATGGCGGACATTGCATCCATGGGCGGCGAGCTGTTTGTGATGGACGACGGATGGTTTGGAGTGAAATACCCGCGTCTCACCGACAACTCTTCACTCGGCGACTGGCAGGTGGACACCCGCAAGCTGCCCGAGGGCATTGAGGGTCTCATCCGCGACGCCAAGAAGAACGGGGTAAAGTTCAGCATCTGGATTGAGCCGGAAATGACCAACTCCACCAGCGAGCTGTATGAGAAGCATCCCGACTGGGTGCTGAAGCCAGCCAACCGTGACGCAGTGCTCGGACGCGGCGGCACGCAGCTGGTGCTCGACATGGCTAACCCCAAGGTGCAGGA
The DNA here is from genome assembly GCA_030539375.1 of Prevotella sp. Classification (GTDB taxonomy): domain Bacteria; phylum Bacteroidota; class Bacteroidia; order Bacteroidales; family Bacteroidaceae; genus Prevotella. Next base: position 39,480 of record JAUNSB010000011.1, on the reverse strand, counting down.
CTTCTGTTTCGGCGTGGTTGACGAGCTGATGACAAAATATCCCGAAATCGACTACATCAAGTGGGATGCCAACATGCCTATAATGAATCACGGCTCGCAGTATCTGCCAACCGACAGGCAGAGCCACCTTTACATAGAATATCACCGTGGACTTGAAAAGGTGTGCCAGCGCATCCGCGCAAAGTATCCCGAGCTGACAATACAGGCGTGCGCCAGCGGTGGCGGACGTGCCAACTGGGGCGTGCTGCCATACTTCGACGAGTTCTGGGTGAGCGACAACACGGATGCCCTCCAGCGCATATACATGCAGTGGGGCACAAGCTACTTCTTCCCTGCCATAGCCATGGCAAGCCACATCTCGGCTGCGCCCAACCATCAGACATTCCGCGTGGTACCGCTGAAATACCGCATCGACGTGGCTATGAGCGGACGTCTCGGCATGGAGATTCAGCCAAAGAACATGACCGACGAGGAGAAGACTCTCTGCCGCAACGCCATAAGCGAATACAAGCAGATTCGCCCAATCGTGCAGTTCGGCAACATCTACCGTCTGCAGTCGCCCTACGACAACAAGGGTGTTGCCTCGCTCATGTATGTCACCGACAAAAAGGACGATGCCGTGTTCTACTGGTGGAAGACCGAGACTTTCTGCAACCAGCACCTGCCGCGCATCAAGATGGCTGGTCTCGACCCCAACAAGACTTACACCATCCACGAGCTCAACCGCATCGACAACACTCCGCTCGCCTTCGAGGGCAAGCAGTTCAGCGGCGCCTACCTCATGAACGACGGTCTTGAAATTCCCTACGAGCACAACGTGGATTACCACAAGCGCACAGCATGGGCAAGCCGCGTGCTGAGAGTAACCGCCAAGTGATATTTGATATTTCTCCTACTATATACTACACCCACGGTACGGGCAGCCCGTACCGTGGGTATTTTTATTCAGGACAAGTTACTTTCGCTCGACAAAAAAAATATTAAAAATTCTTTTTATATTTTGTTTTGTGCTCGCTTATTCGTAACTTTGCACAAAACATTATAAAGACAGTGAATTATGAAATATCCCATTGGCATACAGAACTTTGAGAAACTGATTAATGACGGCTATGTATATGTGGACAAGACGGCGTTGATTTACCGATTGGCAACGAGCGGCAACTACTATTTCCTCAGCCGTCCGCGCCGTTTCGGCAAGAGTCTGCTCATATCCACCATGGAGGCATATTTCAGCGGCAAGCGCGAGCTGTTCCGCGGGTTGGCGTTGTATGACTTGGAAAAGGACTGGACGGAATATCCAATCCTGCACCTCGACCTGAATTCGCGTCTATACGAAAATGCAGAATCACTGAAGCTGGAACTCAACAAGCATCTCGAAATGTGGGAACACCTTTACGGCGACGAGTTTAAGGACCGGGCACTCGAAGAGCGTTTTTATCATATTATTTCCAAGGCTTACGAAAAGACGGGGCAGCGTGTTGTGATACTTGTTGACGAGTACGACAAGCCCATGCTGCAGGCTATCGGCAACGCCGCACTGCAGGATGAATACCGCAACATCCTCAAGGCATTCTATTCGGTGCTGAAGACCCAGGACCGCTACATACGCTTCGCATTCCTCACTGGCGTTACAAAGTTCGGGAAGGTGAGCGTGTTCAGCGACCTCAACAACCTTGACGACATATCCATGGATGAGCGGTATATCGAGATATGCGGAATCACGGAACAGGAGATTCATGACCGTTTCGACGATGACGTGGCTGCGCTCGGACAGAAATACAACATTACCAAGGAGGAATGCTATGCAAGGCTGAAAAAGAGATACAACGGCTATCATTTTGAGACAAACACAATAGGTATATACAATCCATTCAGTCTGCTGAACACTCTCAACAAGCTGAAGTTCGGTGACTACTGGTTTGAGACGGGCACTCCGTCGTTCCTCGTTCAGGTGCTGCAGAACGCTGACTACGACCTTAACGACCTGCAGAACGAGCCCGTGTCTGCCGACCTTATAAACAGCGTAGACTCAATGGCGCGCAATCCCATTCCAGTGATATACCAGAGCGGTTATCTCACGATAAAGGGATATGACGAGCGATTCAAGAGATATAATCTCGGTTTTCCCAACGAGGAGGTTGAAAACGGTTTCATAAAATATCTGCTGCCGCTATATACTCCTGTGGAGGAACATAAGACGGAGTTTTATATCATTAATTTTATTGATGACATAGAGCATGGTCGCGTCGACTCCTTCCTTGAGCGCCTTCAGACTCTGTTTGCCGACGGCGACTACAGGATAACTGGCAAGATGGAGAAATACTTCCAAAACTCGATGTACCTCATCTTTAAGATGATGGGCTTCTATGTTGATGTGGAGCGCACTACCAGCCGCGGGCGCATTGACATTATAATGAAGACCAAGGACTACATCTATGTGATGGAACTGAAGCTCGACGGCACAGCCGAAGATGCCCTTAGGCAGATAGAGGACAAGGGCTATGCCGAGCCATTCCGCAACGACCCGCGACAGCTATACATGATAGGTGTAAACTTCTCGTCAGAGACACGTGGCATTGAGAAGTGGAAAATCAAAACATTATAATTGATAACAATGAATCTTTACGAAGTATAATTAGCAAAAAAAACAGTTTTTGCTAATTATATTTCGTAATTTCAATAAAAAGTATTACCTTTGCTACGAACTCAACGATGCCAACCGCAAACGTGAGCTTGGCGGTTTTGCCGCACTGCAGGCTTCCGTAAAGAGCAAGACCGTCATCACTTTCAATCAAAAGGAACAGGAAGACGATATACAAATGATACCGCTATGGGAATGGGTGTTGGAAAACTGAAAGATAAAGTAAAACACAATAAAGACGGGAGGTAAACACTATAGTCAGCGTTTTACCTCCCGTAAAATTTTATATATCAGCTGTTTTATAATTTGCTTATTTGTTCACATACTTCTTGCCATTCTTGATAACCAAGCCTTTGGCGTTGGCATTCACACGCTGACTAGCGATGATATGATGGTGGGATAGAACTTTAAAACTCAGACAAAAAATTTGCAGGTGCAATAACCTTTATTGATGATTTTGCGAAATCTTTAATATTACGTGTTATTATTATTTCTGCTCCAGATTTCAATGCGGAAAAATACTGCATAGCATCTTCAAAGTCATCGAAATCAGAAGCTATGGAGTCATCCACCACAGACTCGTCACAATAGGATATTCTTGTAAGTTTTCTTAGGTTTGACAGTAATGTACGTAACTCTTTTTTACCGTGTTTACGCAATAAATATGAAGCTGTGGCATAAGTAATTGGTGAAATATAAATTTCAATCTCACCATAGTATGCTTTCGTAAAAATGTCCATGGCATCCTTATAAAAACCTTCCCTTTTGTCAAGAAGATCTATCACGACATTCGTGTCAGCGAAAACTCTTTTCATTTATATTTATTAATTAAATGTTCGTGATATGCCACTCTGCCATTTATGTCGTTGTCATCGATAGGGGCGCCCTTGCCTAATAGACTTAGAACAACATCTGGATATTTCTCTTTCATCTCATGCTCTTTGTCAGATGAGACAAATGTTATAAGAAATCTCTCTATAACGTCAGACAGATTCATTCCTTTTGCCCTGGTGATCTGCAAAGCTTGATTAACAAGTCCTTTATTTAAACTTATGCTCGTTGTTTCCATAATATTCTTTATATTTATTACGTTCTACGCCACAAAGTTACGAATAAGCATAGAAAGAACAAAATAAAAATATTTTTTTTATGTTTTTTTATTTATTGCAGAACAAAAAACGATTCTCATATAGTCATTACCCTCTTTAAACCTTAAAAGGCTGAACACCACTATGGAGTCCAGCCTTTAAGGTTTTATTTTTTGCCATTACAGGCAAAACTTGTGATTACTTGTTCACATACTTCTTGCCATTCTTGATAACCAGACCTTCACGCGCTGACCTGCGAGATTGTAAGCTGGAGCATTGGCATCGTTAACGTCAGCCATAAAAAATATTAATTATAAACTATAAAAACAATTTTTCTCACCGCTTTTTCTTTTATAATGGATAAAAATGCTAACTTTGCAGAAAATTTCACTTATAAAAGATATGAAGATAATAACGCGACAGAGTTATCTTGACAAGATAGAGAAATATTTGGGCAAGGAATGCATCATTGTGCTTGTGGGGCAACGCCGAATAGGCAAGAGTTGCATTCTCCGTCTTTTCAGGGAGTTAAAGTCCGCCGAAAACGATGTAAATGTGATATACGTTGACAAGGAAAAGCGTGAGTTCGATTCAATAAAAAACTATCAGGACTTAAATGCTTATATTGACAGCCATTACATTGCCGGTAAACACAACTATATACTTGTGGACGAGATTCAGGAAATTGAGCAATTTGAGCGCACAGTGAGAAGCTATCGCACAGAACCGGATACAGATGTGATAATAACCGGCAGCAACTCCAATATGCTCAGCGGCGAATTGAGCACCATCATCGGCGGACGTTACAAGGAAATTTATATACAAGCACTGAGCTATAGCGAGTTTATGCAGTTTCATCAGCTTGATGACAACGATGAGACGCTCGCATTGTATATACAGTATGGAGGGCTGCCTGGACTTGCAAAGGTTGGACTTGACGAGACTGATGCCCGAGAATATCAGCGCGACATTTACAACACCGTGCTGCTGAAAGACGTTGTGCGGCGCAACAACATACGTAATGTGGCGTTTCTGGAAAACCTCGTGAAGTTCATAGCAGACAATACAGGCAAACTTATTTCCCCCAACAGCATATCAAAATATATGAAAGCTCAGGGAGAGAACATCACGCCAACAGCCGTGTCAAACTATATCAGAGCTTTATGCGAGGCATACATGATTCACAAAATCAACCGTTACGACATACACGGCAAAAGACTGTTTGAGAGCAACGACAAATACTATTTTGATGATAACGGCATACGTAACACACTTGCCGGTGGCACCCGTGAGGGCGACGTAGAGAAGGTGATAGAGAATGTTATTTACAGTCATTTGCTGCGTCTGGGATACACTGTTACCGTGGGACAGCTGCAAGCCGGCGAGATTGACTTTGTTTGCGAGAAGCCTGAGGGGAAACGCATATACGTACAGGCATCATACATCATTGCCGATGAAGCCACAAAAGCCCGGGAGTTTGGCAACCTGCGCAGCATCAAGGACCACTATCCCAAATATGTTATCTCAATGACACCGCTCGTAACCAAGGCTGATGACAACGGCATCACACATCTACATCTGAGACGATTCCTGAAGAGCGGTTTGGAATGATTTGCATTATAAAATGTGCAAAAGAAAAACAGGAGGCAAACACTAAAGTTAGCGTTTACCTCCTGTAATTTTTATTTGTCAGCCTATTTTATAGGCAGCATTACTTGTTTACATACTTCTTGCCGTTCTTGATAACCAAGCCCTTGGCGTTAGCGTTTACACGCTGACCGGCGAGGTTGTAAGCAGGAGCATTGGCATCGTTAACGTCAGCATTGATGTCGGCAATGCCTGTGCCACCCTCAACAGGAGTAATCTCAATAGAAGAGATGAGGATGTTACCTGTTCCTGAGAACTTCTTGAATGTGTATGTACCTGCGTTCAGACCAAATTTGATCACATTTCCATCAAGAGTCTCGAGAACATTACCGTCAGCATCAGTACGGTTGTACTGAGCAAGGATATCGTCACTACCGTAAGTCGTGTCGTTTTTCGTGTTGTTTATAGTAACCTTGCACTGGCGGTCATTCGCATCTTCAGCATCAATATTCTTGCAAGCATTCTTAGAGCATACGACCTTTACCTCAACAGAGTCGCCCTCTGCCACCTGGAATGTGATGTTGGTGCTGTTCATCTTGATGTAAGCCTCCTGACCCTCAGGAACCTGATATTTGCCAAGACCGGCGGCCGTAGCTACAGCACCAAACTCAAGGTTCTTCACAAAGAAGTCCATCTTGTCAGCGCCATTTAGCACACCATTCTCAATCTTATAGATTGTTCCTGTGGTAGAACCTGCAGTTGCCTCTTCGTCAACAACAGCGTTACCAGAAACTGTGATAGTTTTCTTTGCCTTGATTGGATTCAGAACATATGCATCTTTCGATGTAGACTTGGTTGTGAATGTAGCGTATGAGCCATTTACAATCTGTGAGTAAGCAGATACTGTAGCTGACTCAGTAAGAGTTACAGAGTTGCCCTCTGTCTCAGCACCCTCACCAATCTTATAATAGTTCTTTGCACCCTCATACTCAGAGCTGATTGTTACATTTGCACCGTCAACTGTGATTGTAGGAGCATTGAACGAGAATGATACAATACCCTCGTTGTCTGCACCCTCACAAATACCGAAGTCTGTAAATGCCTGGAACTTAACACTCATGTCCTTATAGCACTTGATAGGCTCGGTGTATTTGGGGCTTTCAGCTGTCGGCATAGTACCATCTGTAGTGTAGGTTACGTATGTGTCCATTTTTTCACCGAATATCTCATACTGGTTAGGCTTACATGTCACCTCACGGAAATAAAGACCATTCTCAAAAGTCTGAGGACCAACCTTTACAGAAGGAGTACCTGGAGCCTCGTTTGCCTCAACGATGATATAGCTGAGGAACATATCACCACCCTGTGAGCCAATATACACAGTCATATCGTCAGGTGCGGTCCACTCAATTCGTGCCATCTTGTTTTCACCCTTCGTGATTTCGCCCTTTGAAATCTCTTCTGCCAACTTTGCGTCTTTTGCAAATTTGGGATAACGCTCTCCACCATTATCATTATAGAAAATGATAAGTTTTGACTGTGCTGTAATTTTCATTGCAATAACGTCCTGAGCATTCTTCAAGCGCAATGAGTTGAAATGCTCACCATACTCAGCATATTTGGCAGCAACTTCAGCTGTTACAAGTCCATTGTTACCTTCCTCGGCCAGGTTTACCTTACCTTTATTGGTAGCCACAGAGCCTCCTGTCACATCGAGGAAGAAGCCGTCACCGAAAAGATTACCCTTACCGGGGCGTGCCGTACCATTGTTGTTCCATTCGTCAGCAACCAGCACATAGCTGTGCTTACAAACAGCCACGTCATCAATAGTGGCAGCATTCACGGATGCTGTCATACCCATGAGGGCGCAAACTAAAGTAAATAACTTTTTCATAATTTGAAATTGTTTAATAAATTAATAAATAAGTGAATTAATAATATCTTGTTTTATATGTTCCCGTGGTGTGGAATTGTCCGCACCACGGAAACATTAAGATGTTATGCCGGCTTCTGTCCCTTTACGAGATAGGTCTGCACAGGTGTGTCGCCGAAATGCGCGATGGTGATAACCTCGCGGCTTTCCGAAACAGCCACGGCTGTGAAGAGCACGACCTTCGACACCTTGCCCTTGTCGTCCTTCACTTCCTTGAGTATCTCTATCTTTCCTGTGACTGGCGAATAGGTATACTCATACTGAGGCAGTGTCTCTGTGTTTGAGTCATCAAGCCATGTTGCGGTGTTTTTGATTGAAGCCGGAATAATTCCCTCGCTCATCTTTACCACCACGTAGGTGTCATCTACAAAATCGAGACTCTCCACATACCCCTGAATTTCCTCACCATTGGTATTGAATTTCAATCCTGAGCCACGCACCCAATAGGTGTTTGCCACAGTTTCGGGGTGAGCTATTTTCAGAGTGTCGTTATATTCTCCTGCCCATGCCGGATTCTGAGTGTTGGCATCCTCAAACTCGTTGGCATCTTCACAAGCCACAAAACTGAAGCCCATCACAATGGCGGCAACGGCAAGAACAGATTTCTTAAATGCTTTCATAATTTTTCCGTTTTCTATTTTTTTGAAAGTTTTTATTTGTTACGCCACCTTGCAGCACCAACTTTATTGCGGACAATATCGTTGTCGAGACTCTTGTAGTAGAGGTTGACATTATATTCTGAAGCAGTTCCGTCAAGTGCATCGGCACGGTGCATGTTTCTGTCGTTGGCAGTGGCGGCCTTATGAGGAGGACACGGGCTTGTGAACAATTCCGTAGATGACACATCAGCAACTTCCACCTCAAGTGTTCCGTTGAGTATCGCCAGCTTGTTGTTCACCAGTTTACCGAAACTGTTACTCGTTGAATTCCAAGGACTACCGCTGAAGATAGAACCATTTGTGAGGTTGTCGTTGGTCGACCAGTTATTGTTGAAGTTCAATGTTACAATGCCCTGAATACCCTCAGAGTTTGTTTGAGTGTCGCGGATATCGGAGCCCCAGCATCCCAGCACGCGCTGATCGCCAAGCTGTTTTGTGAGCACAATGAGGTTGTTCTCTACGTTATACACCGAACCGTTGGGCAGGTTTCTCATCTTGAAGATGGCACCGTTGGCACGGGTGTTGAAGTTCACGAGCGTGTTGTTTGAGAATGTGATGTTCCACGGTCCTCCTGTCCATCCTGACTGTCCAGACTCCTCACTGAAGAATGCAGGGAACGGACTGTCATAGAATGTGTTCTCTGTCACCTTGAAATCCTTGTAGAGGTTTGAGGCGGGATTGTTTCCCGAACCGGCAATCCAGCAATAACCACCGGCACCCTGATTGTAGTAACCGCAGTCAAAGAACTGGTTGTTCTTTATCACCACATGATTCCACACCTTATAGTTTGCACCCTGCTCGCGCACAAATCCACGGACAAGGCGTTTGAAGGTACAGTTTTCAATCACGAGACTGTCGAGAGTCACAGCCATACCGTTGGAGAACATATTGAAGAAGTAGTTTCCGGCAGCAGTCCCCACACCTGCGGCGTTGTCACCATAGTTGAGCGCCTTAGGATTGTCGAAGTCTATGTCGCAGAAAGCAAGTTTCTTCATATAGATTTCACCACCCTCACCAGCCTCTGGCTGACGACCGAACACAAACATAGAGTATGGTCCCTGCCACTGCTCGCCGTTTGTTGCCTGATCGTAGAACGAATTCTTGCCTATACCGCAAATCACCTTTGCACGGAGTCCCTGAGCTACATCTTCAGGCTTTGTGGCAAGCACGAAGCCCTTACATGTGATGTCGTTACCGTCCATGTAGTATGTTTTGCCGCCCTCAAGATAGAAGGTCTGTCCTTCGGCATAGTTGGTGTTTGAGATGAAGTCGAGCAATGTGGGACTGATAGGAGCGGCATTGTAGTCGGCAGCCAGCGCGAATGTGTCGGCACGGTTTGTGCCGTAGCGTGCCATAAGCTCATCGTGTGCGAGAAGTATAGGCTCGCCTGGAGTACCGTCAGAACGTGAGGTACAGGTGTTATACTTTGAGTCAACATCAATCTTCACTGTCGGGTCAACCACATCGATCACATACACAGAGTTTGCCGAAAGTCCGTCAATGTCGATGTATCCCCTCTCACGGTCCTGGTCGGTAATCTCATATTTCGCCCACTTAGCCCCGACAGAAGAGTTGGGGTTGTTTGGCGACGGTTTCACTGTGAGGTACTTGTATCCGAACTCACCGTCAGGAGCGATATTGAAGTTAGTATAATAACTCTCCAGCTTGTCCTTGTCATCAGATGTGATACCTGTGAAAACCGCAAGAATATCTTTCATTGTGAATGTCTCCATCGCATTTATGTTTTCCATCACCTCGTCTGTCATGTTGGTAAACTCGGCGATGAAGTCCTTCACATTGGGATTGATACAAACGTGCATTGTGGTCTCAGTTGTCTGTGCCTGATTCACATACACGGCAAACGGTGTCTCATAGCGGTCGTTGGTCTTGATGCCCATATACTCCTGCCACTGTCGTCCGTTACCGTGACCGTACCAGTTTGATGCATGTGAGAAGTCTGTCACGTTGTCGTCACGATCCGACAAGGCACGTATTGCAAAGCGGTAGTCTGTGGAGTACTGCAGGTCCTTGACAAGCAGGTCGAGCACATCTGGTCCCACGATAGTGTCAAGCAGAAGATCACTTGTGCCCTGTATCGAAGCCCATGCGTCCTTACCTCCACTCACTTTTGGCTGCAATGCCATCTGTATCTGGTATCCTGCGCACCCGAATTCCTTTTTCACACCATACCAATACAGGTGAATTGTGTTACCATGAGGATATGCGCCATCCAAACCACAGTTGTAAGGATAGTCAGTTCCTTTGCCTCGTGTGTAGTCAGTTATGAACATGGTCATAAACTGTCTGTCGAGGTTGGTTGCCACAGCATCGTCATCATCCTTGCATGATACCATCAATGCTGATGTGCCCGCTGTGAGCAAAAGCAACATATTACGAAATATAGTCTTCATGTTTCTTGTTTCTGTTTTGGGAATTAATAACCATAGTAATTCTTGTATGCACCAGCCGAGAGTTGGATTGCGGAATTAGGATACGGCAGTATGTAGCGCACCACAGGCAGTTCCTCAGCTGTTGGGACAGTCGACGGGAACAGAGTCTGCACACCGTCCTTTATGAGCCAGATGTTACCTCCGTCATCGGAACGGATATATCCGTAGAACGAGTATTTGCACTGGTCTTTAGGAGTACCTGTCTCAGTATCGCCCCACTCATAGAAGTCGGCATAGTTCCATGCCTGAGCCTGGAAGCCGAAGTTGGTGATATAGCTCTTCACCGGCTGTGTTGCCGGCTTGTAGGCATTGTAGATGCGCAGGCTCTTCATTGTCTGGTTAGGGTATGTCTGAACCACGGTTCCATTGTCCAGCACATTGCCATAGAGCTGTGCGGCACACACACGAAGACCGAGAGGGGTGATTGGCTCGCTCAGATTATATGCATGATAATAGATACGGGTTGGCATATTGTCGATGTAGTTCAATCCGTCGTGCTCATTGATGGCGTCCTCAAAGCCTGTTGGACTTCCTGCATTCTGCATTGCCACCGAATAGTAGCGGAGGAAGCAGTAGACCAATTCCTCAGCGTATGTGTTGGTGCGCACGAGGTCACGCCAGCGCATGTTCTCGCCGGCAAACTCCCACTTGCGCTCATCAAGCACAGCCTTCTGGAAATTTTCCTTTGATGCTGAAGCCTCACTGATAAACTCGGCATCGCCATTAAGGAAGGCACGGCCGTGAACTTTTGCAAGACAGTCTATAGCCTTTGCCGAAGGCTCGCCGGTAATCTCGTTGTCGGCCTCAGCATACATCAGGAGCACGTCTGCATAACGCATATATGGATAATTGATACCAGTGCTTCCGCTCTTGTCGTTGCCAAGAGCCATGCTCTCGCTTGTCCAAAGCTTAGACCACTTGTTGTTGTGAACACTGTAGTCCTGACGGATATACACAGAGTCCTGCAGCACACCGTCGGCATTTTGGAAGTAAGAGTAATACCACATACCGTTCACAAACTCACGGCGTACATCGTTGTCCCTGAAGAGGAAACGGTAGAAAGCGTTGAGACGGACACTCCCGTCACACTTTCCCCACACTCCGACAGTCTTACCCTCGCTGTCAGAGTATGACGGACCTTGTACATAACCTGTGTTTCCCGTTGACTCCTTTGCGAAAGGCAGTTCGAAAATCACGTCGTCATTGTTCACAACCTGATAGTTGCACTCCTTTACAAACACATCCTGATATGACTGTGTGAGCGAGTGTGTGCCGGCTGTAATCACAGAGTCGGCATAATCCCTTGCAGTCTTGTAATAGTCAAGATAGTTTGCGGGGCGCTCCATCTTTCCGTAGTTTGTGGTGCGGTCCTTGTCGGGGCGCAGAGAGTAGCCGCCGGCTGTCAGTGCCACACGTGCCACCAATGCCTGTGCAAACTCCTTTGAGCAGTGCTCCACAGTGACAGAGTTGCTTGATGACATATAAGGAGCGATGGCTTTCAAGTCTTTGATGATAGAGTCCTGTATATCATTACGGTCGGCAATGGGGATAACAAAATCATTGCCGAGTTCTGATGACGGAGCGAATGTAAACGGCACATCTCCGAACATCACCACGAGGTCATGGTAAGCCATGGCGCGCAGACACTTCGCCTCACCCATCCACTGCATGAACTCATTGTCAGTCTCATCGTAGAGAGGACTGTTCTCCATAGATCTTATGAATCTGTTGGCATACTCGATAAGATTGTATGAAGCGGTCCAATACTTGTTGATATCGCTTCCCTGATCATCGCAGTCGAAGCGCGAGTAAGAGGTGTGTGAGTGTGCCGAGGCAGGACTTATCTGTATGTCAACATCGCTGTTGAGGATAAAGGTTTTCTGATAGGCATTACCATAGAGATCACCCACAAGAGCCTGCGCGTAGACACCGTTGAGCGCACGCTCCATCTCACTCTTCTGGCTGAACACGAACTCCTCAGTGTATGATGACGGCGCATCAACATCCAGAAAATCGTTGCAGGCAGTAAGCGAGAGTAACGCCATTCCTGTATATAAAATATTTTTAAGTCTCATGTTTTCTGTTTTTATGATTGATGTGACATTTTTTAGAATGTGATGTTTGTACCGAACACAAAGCCGCGGCTGCGTGGATAGCGGTTGTAGTCCATACCGCAGGTAAGTCCTGTCTGGATGTCAACCTCAGGGTCATATCCGCTATATCCCGTGATAATGAAGAGATTGGTGGCTGACACATAGAAGCGTGCCTTTGTCAGACCTATCTTCTTCATAATATTATTTGGAACGGTATAGCCGATGGTGATGTCGTTACAGCGCAGGAATGAGCCGTCCTCGATGAAGTATGACTGTGTGACGTTTTTAGTCACGTCAGTAGGATTCCAAAGGGTTCTGCCCTCATTCGCCTGCTTGTAGATGCTGAGACCATTGTCCACATAATAGAGCTTGTAGAGAATGTCACCTTTTGTGCCGGTAAGTTCGCCGGTGAGGTCATTGTACTGCCAGCCATCCTTGAACTTTGAGAGCACATTATAGAATTTCTCCTTGTTTCCTTTCGACGATGACAGCGCATAAGCAGTGGCATTGTTGATGTCGAAGTCAAGCATATAGGTGAAGTTGGCGGTGAAGTCGAAGTTCTTCCACTGACCGCTAAGTCCGAAACCTCCCTGAACCTTCGGGTTGGTGTTGCCTATCACCGTGCGGTCATCCTCTGTGATTCGTCCGTCACCGTTGAGATCCTTGAACTTAATCTTACCGGGCATGGTTGCAATACCCGAGTTTGATGATCCTGACACATCGTTGATAACAGTCACATAACCGTCCTCACGCGGAGCGCAGTTCTTTGATGTACCATTGTCGGTTGCGCTTGATCCCCAAGGCATTGCCTGATAATTGTTGAGCGGATCAAAATAGAACTCGTCCATAGAGTATAGACCGTCGTAAACAAAACCGTAGATAAGTCCAACCTCATCGCCCACCTTCAGGCAATAGTCGTTGTAATCAGACCTCCAGCGGTCGTTATAATCCCAGACAACATCATCGGTGCCGTTGAGTTTGTCAATCTTCTTCTTGTTGAGACCAAGCGACAAATTGGCTGACAGCACATAGTCCTTGCCCTGAAGGATGTCACCGCTTATGGAAAGCTCGAAACCTTTGCTCGTCACCTGACCGATGTTCTGTATCTGGCTGGTATAACCGATTACAGGAGGAACGTTGGACTTATAAAGCAAGTCTTTTGTCGTGTACCAGTAGAACTCAGGACTGATGGTCAGTCGCCCGCCGAAGAGTGTGATGTCGGCTGCGATGTTGCGTGTGATTGTTGTCTCCCACTTGATTTCCCTATTTGTGAACTTTGCACCACCGAAATTACCGTAGAACTGCTCACCGAACTGTGTGGCCTCGCCAAAGCCCGGACCGCCGGTGGAGGCGATGGAATAGAGCGGACGCCACATGTCGTTGTCGATACGGTTGTTACCTGAGAGACCGAAAGCAGCACGGATTTTCAGCATGTCAATCCATTTTACATCTTTCAGGAATTTCTCCTCGGAAAGCACCCATGCACCGGAGATTGACGGGAAGTAGCCCCACTGGTTGCCCGGAGAGAACTTGGTTGAACCGTCGGCGCGGAATGTACCGCTCAGGAGATATTTGTGATTGAAGTTATAGTTCACCTGACCGAAGAACGACGCTGTGCGGTCGGGAGTGGACAGTGACGAGACGCCGCTGTTAGGAGCCGGTGTACCGAAGCCCATGTTGTTCCATGCGTCAGTGGCTGTGAAAGACTCCGGGAAATAACGGTTCGTCATGCTGGTGGATCGCTTCTGGGAGTGCTGGATTTCCTGTCCTAAGAGGAATGAGAGGTTGTGCACATCCTTCAGCGTCAGGTTATAGCTTGCCGTGTTTGTCCACATATAGCTGAGATTGTATGTATTCTCCAACTTAGCCACAGGCTGGTAATTATTTTTGATGCCTTCATCTGCCAAAGCTCCCCAGAAGCGGCTCTGGTCCGTCCACTTCAAGCCGATAGTACCTTCAGTGCGCAATGTCAGTCCCTTGATGGGCTTCCAGTCAAGAGAGATACCTGTGGTATAATTATATGAGTGCTTCACCAGCTGGTTGATGGCGATGTCGCTCTTAGGATTGGTGTATGTGAACATCTCCTCCTCGTTCGGATCAGCGTATGACGGGTCAATATATCCGAACTCGCGCAGACCGTTGGTAGGACGGTACTTCAACACGTCGATAAGACCGCCAGTACCGATGTTGTTACCGCCTGCACCCTCGTCACGACGGAACGTGAACTTTGGATTAATCTGCAATGTCAGCTGGTCGCTAATCTTCACGTTGGTCTTCATGTTGAGGTTGGTGCGGCGCACGCCTGAGCCAAGGATGATACCCTTGTCTTCGCTGTTGGTGAGCGACACGTTGAATTTCACCCTGTCAGAACCTCCACCCACGGTGACGTTGGTAGAGTAGCTGATAGGATTCTCGCCGATAACCTCATCCTGCCAGTCGTGTGATGGCAGTGTAGAGTACATGTCAAGGTCATATGGATTACCGAAGTTTGCCTTAAAGAACTTGGCGTTTGATGAGCGTGTACCGTTGCAGGCAAACCACTGATACTGATAGTTCACATAATCCTGTGCATCCATCAGGTCAAGTTTTTTGGAAAGGCTGCTCACCGACAAGTGACCGTTGAATGACACCTGAACCTTTCCCTCCTTTGCCGACTTGGTAGTTACGATAACAACACCGTTACCACCCTTGGCACCATAGATGGCGGTAAGGGAAGCATCCTTCAGCACATCGATTGAAGCGATGTCTGAAGACGGAATATCGTTGATGTTCTCCACCTGGAAACCATCAACAATGTAAAGAGGTTCATTACTCTGGGTTACAGACGTGCCCCCCCTGACACGAATGTTAACATCGGCGCCAGGCTGACCGTCGACTGTGGTCACCTGCACACCAGAGATCTTACCCTGCAGGGCAACGGCTGCTGATGACACTGGCACTGCGGCAAGCTTGGCACCGCTCACAGAACCCACCGAACCGGTAAGATCCTTGCGCGCCTTTGAGCCACCGTAACCAATTACCACAACCTCGTCGATAGCCTTGGTATCGTCACGCATGATGATGTTCAGCTTCTCAGCTGCCTTCACCTCCTGCGTCTCCATACCGATGTAGCTGATGACAAGAGTCTTGCCTTTGGCAACCTTCAATGTGAAGTTACCGTCCAAGTCGGTAACAGCAGCATTCTTCGCGTTGCCTTTCTCTACCACACTGGCACCAATCACCGACTCACCCTGAGAGTCAAGGATTGTACCTTTCACTGTAACAACCTGGGCAAAAGCTCCTAATGGCACCAATAGCATGAATGCCAACAGGGCAAGCATCTTGCCAAGTCGTTTCGCTGTCTTTTCCTTCATGATAGCATTTTTGTTTTGTTAATTGTTAATTAATTTAAAGTAGTTTTACCTAATTCTCTCTGTTTAATATTTTCTTGTTTCCCCCTTATAATATAAATAAGGTGTAAATGCGCACCTCGCCGCCCGAGGTGTTACCTGCATCCAAGTCCTTCAATATGCTTAATTCTGCATGTTTTGGTTTGCAATTTATGTTTAGTTGCTTTGTTCGGTTTGCAAAATTAGCGTAAATAATGTAAAAGGACGAAAGAATTAACGGAAAAGAACAATTTTCTAAACTTTTTTAACGTTACAAACGCTCTTTAATGTTTTTTTGCGGCTTTTTCCATAGCTTTCCACAAAAAATAAAGAAGTTTGGTCAATATTTATAGGTGACAAGATGCGGGAATGTGCCGAAACCCTGTGGAATTTCAGTTTGAGTGTGTACGGAATTATTGTAAAGTCCGACAGGAATAGAAAAAATGGCTCCAAATTTTATAAAATTTGGTGCTGAGTTGTGTTGTATTTGGAGCCAGATTTTATTAAATTTAGCGCCTGATAAGATAGAATCCAGCGCCTAATAAAATAGAATCAGGCGCCTGATAAAAAGGAGGAAGCCGGAAAGAGAATATTTTAACCCTGCCTGAGCATGAAAAATGTGGGGATAAGGGATGTTTTTGTCCTCTTTTGCACACCTCGGGCGGCGAGGTGTGCAGCAAAAAAAGACCAAAATACACTAAAAGGGCAAACGTGCACCGATGCCTGCGGCGCCATATAATATAAATAAGGTGCAGATTGAGCAAGACGAGACTATTTATAAATTAAAAATTAACATTTAAACAACTACTTTATGTCTATTACAACAAACATTAGATTGATGCTTGTGTCATTGTTTGCAGTATTCGCAATGGCAGTTCAGGCACAGACAACAATCAGTGGAAACGTTAAGGACGGAACAGGCGAGGGCGTGATAGGCGCCACAGTTGCCGAACAGGGCAACACCAAGAACGCCACAGTGACCGACCTTGACGGTAATTTCACACTGAAGGTAAATGGCAACCACATCGTAGTGTCATACATCGGTATGAAGAACAAGACGGTGAACATTGCCGGTAAGAAAACCGTGAATGTCGTTCTTGAGGACGACAACACCACGCTGAACGACGTGGTGGTGATTGGTTACGGCTCAGTACGCAAGAAGGACCTTACCGGTTCGGTGGCTACAGTGAAAGGACAGGATCTTGTGAAGGTGCCTGTGGCAAACATCAGCGAGGCGCTTACCGGTAAGATGGCAGGTGTGAACATCACCACCACCGACGGTTCGCCCGATGCCGAGATTCTTATCCGTGTGCGCGGTGGCGGTTCAATCACAGGTGACAATGCGCCTTTGTATGTCGTGGACGGTTTCCAGACCAGCTCCATCAGCGACATCTCGCCTAATGATATCGAAGACATCACAGTGTTGAAGGATGCTTCGTCTACAGCCATCTACGGTTCGCAGGGTGCCAACGGTGTAATCCTCGTCACCACCAAGAATGCCAAGGGCGGCAAGACAACCATCAACTACAACGGCTTTGTGCAGACAAAGACAGTGTCGAAGCGCCTTGACCCGATGAACACTTACGACTATGTCATGAGCAACTATGAGTATTCGCTGATTCGCGGCGAGAGCGCGCTCAACTCGTTCTACCGTCAGTTTGGCGTTTACGATGACCTCTATCTCTACAAGAGCATCGAGCCTATCGACTGGCAGGAGGACATGTTCGGAGCCAACGTTCTGTCGCAGAGCCATAACCTCTCGCTGACCGGCGGTACGGAGAAGACAAAGTTCACACTCTCGGGCACATACGACTATAACGGCGGTCTGATGAAGAACAACGACTTTGGACGCTACGCTTTCCTCTTCAAGTTGAATCATGAGATAAACAAGAATCTCAAGTTCTCGCTCAATGCAAGAGTGAGCGACCAGATTGCCAACGGTCAGGGTACACAGGGCGGTACATACAAGATACGTACCGAGCAGGCTATCTACTCAGTGGCAACAAAGGGACTCTCGAGCTTCACCACTCCTGACTTCTCGAACATGTCGGACGACGAAATCAACGAATACCAGCGCGCCAACATGTCGCTGTCTGAGCAGTCAGAGCAGTACTGGCGTAAGCGTGAGAACCGTTCGTTCAACTTCAATGCCGCACTCGACTGGAAGACCCCTCTCAAAGGTCTGACAGCACATGTGGAAGGCGGTTATGCCTATGGTTTCAACGAGGTGAAGAACTGGTATGGCTCAACCACCACACAGGCTTCATACGTGGGAGGTCTGCCTCTTGCCGACTGGACAAAGACAAACACACGCACCATCCGTGAAAGTGCCACACTTACATACGACACACGACTGGGCGAGGCACACCACCTTAATGTGATGGTGGGTCAGGAAATCCGCTCAAGCCGCAGCGAGAACAACTCAATGAAGGGCAACAACTACAGCATGGCATACACCCCGGAGCAGGTGTTCGCCAACTTTGGCTCAGGTGTGATGCAGGAAATTAACAGCGTGGTGAATCCTAACGACAACAGCGTGTCAATGTTCGGACGTGTCAACTATGACTTCAAGGACCGCTACCTGCTCACTCTCACATTCCGTGAGGATGGCAGTTCAAAGTTCTCTCCCGGTCATCAGTGGGGCTTCTTCCCGGCTGCCGCAGCATCTTGGCGTATCATCGAAGAGCCTTGGATGGAAAGCGCAAAGAAATGGATGTCGAACTTAAAGCTCCGCGTGTCTTACGGTAAAGTGGGTAACAACAAGCTGCCAAGCTATATGTTCTCACAGCTCTACAACTTCAACAGCGGTTCAAAGCGCTACGGTGTAGGAGAGGCTCCAAACGTGCATACATCGGTGACCAACATTCTTGCCAACCCTAACCTCACATGGGAGAAGAGAACAACACGTAACATCGGTCTTGACTTCGGCTTCTTCAACGAGCGACTCACCGGTAACATCGATGTTTACTGGAACAGCACCGACGACCTGCTCATCAACCATGCCATCGCAGCACCGGGTTATACCTCTGTTTACGAGAACTCGGCATCTACAAGCAACAAGGGTGTTGAGCTGACCCTCAACGCTGCTATCGTGCAGAAGAAGAACTGGTCACTCAACGCATACTTCAACGTAGGCTTCGACAAGTCGAACGTGAAGAGTCTTGCAAACGGCATCGAGCAGATGACATTCCCATCGGGATGGGCAAGCACCGACAACAAGAACCAGCAGGACTACATCGTACGTATCGGCGACCCTATAGGACTTGTTTATGGATGGAAGAGCGCAGGATACTATACAACTGACGACTTCTCAGGCTATGATGCAGCCACAAACACCTACACGCTGAAGGACGGAGTGGCATCTACAGCATTGCTTGGCGGTGCAATCGGCATACGCCCGGGTACAATGAAGCTTCAGGACCTCAACGATGACGGCGTGGTGGATATGGAAGATGTTACTGTGATTGGTGATACAAATGCTGATTTTGCCGGCGGTTTCGGTTTCAGCGGCACTATCTATGACTTCGACTTCCAGGCAAACTTCACCTATACTGTAGGCAATGAGATTTACAACGCCAACAAGATTCAGACATCATCACGCTACCGCGCAGGTAACTATCCTAACATGCGCGATGACATGCGTCCGTCGAACGCTTACTCTTATGTGAACCCTGAGACCGGTGCACTGCTCACGAGCCTTGAGGACCTTGCATACTGGAACGAGGGCGGCAACGGCATGAAGCCAAAAGCAATGTGGAGCCCATTCTCTACAGGCGATGCAGTGGTCGTACCTACAGACTGGGCACTTGATGATGCTTCATTCCTGCGTCTGCAGAGCGTAACATTGGGATACACCCTGCCGGTGAAGATTACACGCAAAGTGGGCATCCAGCGTCTGCGCTTCTACGTTACAGCAGCCAACCTGTTCTGCATTACAAGCTATCCTGGCTACGACCCGGAGGTTAGTTCGTATGTGCGCAACAGCAGCTACTCTGGACTGACACCAGGTATCGACTTCTCTTCTTATCCCAAGAGCCGTGCATGGACATTTGGTGTAAACGTCACATTATAAAAGAGAAATTGTGAAAACAATAAAAAATCAGAAAACAAAGATTATGAAAATCAAGAATATATATATTGCATTGGCAACTGTAGGGGCTGCAGCACTCACTTCGTGCGACGACTTCCTCAACGTGGACGCGCCATCGCAGAACGACCAGTCGATGGTCTACTCCTCAACAGAATTTGCTACCGACGCCATCAACGGCGTATATGTATTGTTCGGCGAGGATCCATATTCATCACGTATGATGGGAGTATGGATGCAGAACACTGACGTGGAGGCTATGGCTCCAAGTTCTGGTCTTCCTACTGCCCACCGTTCATCGGTATGGTCACTGCAAGGCCCTGCTTTGGAGAGCTTCAACGATGTTTACAACGTATGGAACAACAACCTGCAGGCAATTGAGCGCGCCAATCAGGTAAGGGCTGGCGTTGACGCAAGCCCTATAGGCAACACCGAGGAACTGCAGCAGATCAAGGGCGAGGCAACCTGCCTGAAGGCTTACCGCTACTATCTGATGACCGGTATTTTCGGCGACGTGCCTTACTATGACGAGGCTGCAAAATGGGGTGATGTTATCGACAAGCCACGCACCGACCGCAACGTAATCTACAGCCGTGTGCTCCAGCAGCTTGTCGACATAGAGCCAAACATGAAGTTCTCTGATGTCAACACCGGAGGCATTGAGCGCATGAATCGCGACTTCGCAATGGGACTCATCGCACGTATCGCATTGTTCCGTGCAGGCTACGGCAAGACTGTTGACAACCAGATGAAGCGTGCCGACGACTATCTCGACGTGACCGCCGACTCACTGACCGTAACCTACACCGACATGAACGGTGTGGAAAAGACAGCTCAAACCTATACCCAGTATTATCAGATGGCAAAAGACTACTGCCAAAAGCTCATCCAGCTTAAGCCGCGCCAGCTGTATTCTAACTTCGACCAGTCGTTTGTAAATGAGATGAACTATGCTCCCGAGAACAATGCCGAGGTGCTCTATGAGGTTGCATTCGTGCAGAACTACGGAGGTGATGTGGGCTGGAGCCTCGGAGTGCCAAACACCGGTTCATGTGCCAAGGGTACCACCACGGCTCAGGTTGCAATGACTCCTACATATTACATGTCGTTTGCCGACAACGATACACGCCGCGACGTATGCTGCGCAAAATACAGCCATGCAAGCGACACCATAGCTCCGGCACGCGCCACTGCCATCTATGCAGGCAAGTGGGACCGTGCACTGGCTAACAAGGATCTTGGATCAGGCTCTTCAAAGGGTACGGGCATCAACTTCCCGCTGATGCGCTACTCTGACGTGCTGCTCATGCTGGCTGAGGCTGAGAACGAACTCAACGGTCCTACAGCCATCGCAAAGGAGGCGCTCACCACAGTGCGCAGCCGCGCATTTGCCGGGGCTGACGACTTTAATGAGCAGGTGAATCAATATGTAAACAACCTGACTTCAAAAGAGGATTTCTTCAATGCCATCGTCAATGAGCGTGCATGGGAGTTTGGCGGCGAGGGACTGCGCAAGTTCGACCTCATACGCTGGAACCTGTATGCCAAGAAGATTGAGGAGACACTGCGCACAATGATATGCTGGGGAATCTCAACAAACGAGGACCTGATGAACGAAGAGAGCGTTTTGCAGACATATCCAGAGGCTCGCAACTACACCACATGGGCAAGCCGTCTGTGGTGGGCAAAGCAAGGAAACGCCAACCGCAAGAGCGACCTTAAGTGGAAGAACGAGAAGTATCAGGTGGAGGAAGACGACGCAACTCTCACTGCCGAGGGATGGGGACGCGTGAACTGGGGCTCCGATCTCCTGAAGACCGTGAACACCTATACCTATAACGGCAAGGACTACACCGCATGCACAAAGGTCACAAATAGTGACGGCAGCGCCACATACACACTGGGCACTGAGCCTAATCAGGTGGTAGTGAACATTGAGGCTGGCGCACCATCGGGTGTCACACGCAGTCAGAAATATCTGGCAAGCGACTACGCCACACGCCTCTACCGCGGATACACTGGCGGAGCGCTGACAGGAAACGGCGTGGTGCCTTATCTTATTCCTATCAACATCACTACACTCAACGCATCTGACGCACTGTCAAACGACGGATACGGATTTGCCGCCACTGACATGGGCGAGGGCGTGAACGTAGAAATTGCAACTATCGTAAAGGAAAACTATTAAAACAGAGTACGAAATATGAAAAAGATATTTAAATCAGCACTGTTTATGCTGACAGTCACAACCGGACTGACACTGGCAAGCTGTAGCGATGACGATCTGCCTGCTGCTGATGCACTGTTCCGCCCTGTGCTCACCGAAGCCGACAACATCGAGCACGGACTTGATGAGAATCTGTCGCCATACATGGATATTACATGGGATCAGTATACCGACGCAACAGAATATGTGCTGTCGGCAGTGGCTAACGACGGCAGCGACAGCCAGACCATCACAACCGAGGCTACAGAATGTACATTCCGCAACCTGCAGTATGACAAGGAGTACAACGTAAGCATACGCTGCGTCAACTCGGTAACAGGACTGCAGTCGAAGGACTTCATAATCACCACCACAACCATGGACTACCCGACACACCTGTCGTCAATAGGAGCATCTGATGTGATTGACATTGCAGCCAAGGTATCATGGAGTGAAGTGGCTTACGATTCGTTGCAAGTAATCAAGGACAGCAATGACTCACTTGTGACAACGGTGAAGCTGACACCTGAGGACAACATTGCAAAGACTGTGACCGTTAGCGGACTCGCACCAAAGACCACTTATCGCGTTGCTGCATACACCAACGACAACTATCTCGGCAAGAAGCGCTTCACGACAACGGCTGAAGAGGACTTTGGCGACGTAGCTGTGGTTGACCTGCGTAACCTCGATGACGAGGAGAGCTACAAATACCTGACCACTGAGCACCTGCAGGAAATCGCAGACCAGTATCCAGACCAGAACGTTACCATCGTGCTGAAGGGTGGCAACCATTACCGTCTGCAGGGTCTGAACCTTCCACAGACAGCAGGCACAATCAAGTTCATCACAGGTCTCTCTTTGGCAGGATATGCCGTGTTCGACTGTGCAAGTGAGTTCGGAGTGCCAAACGGTGTAACCGTTGGCGGTCTCGAGTTGGAGAAAGTCAACTTCTACGACTATGAGGGAAACAAGACCTCAAGCAACTTCGGCGGTCATTATCTGATAAACCAGCAGAGCGACGGAAACTTGAAGAATCTCACATTCAAGAGCTGTCAGATAAAGTACAAGCGCGGCGTGGTTCGTGCACGCACAGCACTGACGGTCGACAACCTTACATTCGACGACTGTGTGCTCGACTCTATCGGAGGCTACGGAATCACAACAGCAGAGGATAATGCAAGCGTTAAAAACATCAAGGCTGTAAATTCTACATTCGCAAATTGCGAAAAATTGTTTGTGGCAACAAAGAACGTGGTACCGGAGAGTGTATCAATCGAGAGTTGTACATTCGTATATTGCAATAAGAAGAACAACATCTTCGACTTCGGCAAGGACTTCGGCAACCTTAAAGTGAAGAACTGCTTGTTCGGCAAAGGATGGGCAAACGATAACAACGGTTACAACAAGACAATTCCTGAGTGCACCGACGTTTACTTCACAAGCGACTATTCGTGGGCACTAAATGCTGACGGTATACCCAATAAACCTATCGGCGAGACAATAAAGGAAACAACCGATGAGCTGTTCCAGAATCCGGCGATAAGCGACTTTACCCTTAAGGTTAAAGGCTTTACTTTCGGTGACCCACGCTGGTATGAATAATTATAATTAACAAGAATGCGGCTGTCATAAACGGCAGCCGCATTTTTTAGATATAAACTAAACTTCTACAAATCATTAATTAAAAAACAAAACATTATGAAGAAAATTTTTACTCTTATCGCAGTTGCCATGATGGCAGTTAGTGGAGCAATGGCGCAGACTCAGAAAACGGAGATTTACATTTATGATGGCTCAAGTGTAGCTGACGGCAGTGGCACAAAGGTTGAACTGAATGCTATAACAATGACTTACACAATGGGAGAGACTGCAAGTGATCTTACATGGAAATCTAATGCAGGAACTGCTAAAGCAACCAATCTTGCCAATGAAGAAATTGAGTTCACTCACTACATACAGGCTAATGGCGCAAATGGTCGTACAGACCTCTTAAAAAATACCAATTGCGCATATTTTAAATTTGAGCCCAAGTATGACGGAACGCTTCAGATCATGGTGACCAATGTTGATACAGGCAAGGAAATATGTGCTGCTGAGCATAAGGACGGAGTGTCAACGCCACTTCCTGTTAAGGTCTTGTCTGGAAATGAATGGAAAGAAATTTCTGGAAATTCAAAGCTCTCAGACAATGGTGTTACAGAAAAATATGAAGGCTTTGTTAATATTGATGTTAAAGCTGGTGGTGTGTTTACTTATTGTCTTAATGGTTCAAAAGGTCGTATCATGGGCTTCTCTTATATCTATACAGAAACTGCCGACGGCATTGCCGACATCAATGCTGACGTTAACGATGCCAACGCTCCTGCTTACAACCTCGCCGGTCAGCGTGTGAATGCCAACGCCAAGGGCTTGATTATCAAGAACGGCAAGAAGTATGTGAACAAATAAGCTTACGATAAAACAGCTGACACATAAAATTTACGGGAGGTAAACGCTAACAATAGTATTTACCTCCCGTCTTTTGTGTTTTAAGATAGCTGCTGTGAATAAGATAATAATGAATTGAGCAGAGGTTATTAAATAAACTTCACCGTCCAGCGACCGCTGGACGGTGAGAGAAGTTAACTTAAAGGGGAAATAAACATAGCTTCGATGACCGTCCAGCGACCGCTGGACGAAGAAGTTAAAATGATTCCAAGCCACGACATTTTAGGAATCGCCTCAGATGCAGATGAGTTATACCGTTGTCATCAGCATTTGTTTCTTGTTTTCTACACTCTTTTTTCTGTAGTCTTTATCTTCCACTTCTCAATGCCCCGTGTCTCTGACGAGAAATTCACACCTATCATATATAGCTGCCGCTGGTCATTACGGAACGGCTCAGCATAGCCCTTATCCTCTATCTGCCTAAGGGCATCTTCGGCAGTGCCGTCAAGCTTCAGTTCCATCACATAAATGTAGTCCTTGGTCTTCATCACAATGTCAATGCGTCCGCGGCTGGTGGCGCGCTCCACATCAACATAGAAGCCCATCATCTTAAAGATGAGGTACATCGAGTTTTGGAAGTATTTCTCCATCTTGCCAGTTATCCTGTAGTCGCCGTCGGCAAACAGAGTCTGAAGGCGCTCAAGGAAGGGGTCGACGCGACCCTTACGTATGTCGTTTACGAAATTGACGATATAAAACTCTGTCTTCCTCTCCTCCACTGGAGTGTACAGCGGCAGCAGATATTTTATGAAACCGTTTTCAACTTCCTTGTTGGGAAATCCAAGATTATACATACGAAACTCCTCGTCATATCCCTTTATCGTGAGATAGCCGCTCTGGTAAATCACGGGAATGGGATTGCGCGCCATTGAGTCAACACTGTTTATAAGGTCGGCTGACACAGGTTCATTCTGAAGGTCGTTCAGGTCGTAGTCGGCGTTCTGCAGCACCTGAACGAGGAACGACGGAGTGCCCGTCTCAAACCAATAGTCGCGGAATTCTCTGTTCTTTAATGTGTTCAGCAGACTGAACGGATTGTACAGACCTACGGACTTCTGACGGAAATGATAGCCGTCATAATTGATTTTCAGTTTCTCGTAGCATTGCTCCTTGGAAATATTCTCGTTCTCCGCAAGTTTTCCCACCTCATCGTCAAAAATCCTATGAATCTCCTGTTCTGTGATACCGCAGATTTCAATATAGTCTGCAAGCATCGAGATGTCCTCAAGATTATTGAGATCGCTGAACACACTCACCTTCCCGAACTTGGTCACTCCGGTGAGGAATGCGAAGCGTATGTAGCGGTCCTGGGTCTTCAGCACCGAATAGAATGCCTTGAGGATGTTGCGGTATTCATCCTGCAGTGCGGCGTTGCCGATAGCCTGCAGCATGGGCTTGTCGTACTCGTCAACAAGTATCACAACACGCTGCCCCGTCTTTTCGTAAGCCTTGGAAATAATATGATAAAAACGCTCTTCGAGTGCCCGGTCCTTAAACTCGTCGCCGTAAAGGTGTTCCCACATTTCGAGATGCTTGTTGAGTTCCAGCTTCAGTGATTCTGCATTTTCGTATAGACGCGAATTCAGGTCGAGGTGCAGGATTGGATATTCCGTCCAGTCCTTTTCCAAGTCATACAACGCCAACCCGCGGAACAGCTCGCGCTTGCCGCTGAAATATGCCTCCATGGTGGATATGAGCAGACTCTTGCCGAAGCGGCGGGGACGGCTCAGGAAATAGTAGTTGCCGCTTGTTGCCAGCTTGTATATCAATGCTGTCTTGTCCACATACACATAGCCGTCATTAATCAGTTTCTCAAAATTCTGTATGCCAATGGGATATTTCATAATTCGCTGTCTTTATAATGTTTTTATCTTCCACTTCTCAATGCCCCGTGTCTCTGACGAGAAATTCACACCTATCATATATAGCTGCCGCTGGTCATTATGGAACGGCTCGGCATAGCCCTTGTCCTCTATCTGCCTAAGGGCATCTTCGGCAGTGCCATCGAGCTTCAGTTCCATTATGTAGATGTAGTCCTTGGTCTTCATCACAATATCAATGCGCCCGCGGCTGGTAGCGCGCTCCACATCAACATAGAAGCCCATCATCTTAAAGATGAGATACATCGAGTTTTGGAAGTATTTCTCCATCTTGCCAGTTATCCTGTAGTCGCCGTCGGCAAACAGAGTCTGAAGGCGCTCAAGGAAGGGGTCGACGCGACCCTTACGTATGTCGTTTACGAAATTGACGATATAAAACTCTGTCTTCCTCTCCTCCACTGGAGTGTACAGCGGCAGCAGATATTTTATGAAACCGTTTTCAACCTCCTTGTTGGGAAATCCAAGGTTATACATACGAAACTCCTCGTCATATCCCTTTATCGTGAGATAGCCGCTTTGGTAAATCACGGGAATGGGATTGCGCGCCATTGAGTCCACGCTGTTTATCAGGTCGGCTGACACAGGTTCATTCTGAAGGTCGTTCAGGTCGTAGTCGGCGTTCTGCAGCACCTGAACGAGGAACGACGGAGTGCCCGTCTCAAACCAATAGTCGCGGAATTCTCTGTTCTTTAATGTGTTCAGCAGACTGAACGGATTGTACAGACCTACGGACTTCTGACGGAAATGATAGCCGTCATAATTGATTTTCAGTTTCTCGTAGCATTGCTCCTTGGAAATATTCTCGTTCTCCGCAAGTTTTCCCACCTCATCGTCAAAAATCCTATGAATCTCCTGTTCTGTGATACCGCAGATTTCAATATAGTCTGCAAGCATCGAGATGTCCTCAAGATTATTGAGATCGCTGAACACACTCACCTTCCCGAACTTGGTCACTCCGGTGAGGAATGCGAAGCGTATGTAGCGGTCCTGGGTCTTCAGCACCGAATAGAATGCCTTGAGGATGTTGCGGTATTCATCCTGCAGTGCGGCGTTGCCGATAGCCTGCAGCATGGGCTTGTCGTACTCGTCAACAAGTATCACAACACGCTGCCCCGTCTTTTCGTAAGCCTTGGAAATAATATGATAAAAACGCTCTTCGAGTGCCCGGTCCTTAAACTCGTCGCCGTAAAGGTGTTCCCACATTTCGAGATGCTTGTTGAGTTCCAGCTTCAGTGATTCTGCATTTTCGTATAGACGCGAATTCAGGTCGAGGTGCAGGATTGGATATTCCGTCCAGTCCTTTTCCAAGTCATACAACGCCAACCCGCGGAACAGCTCGCGCTTGCCGCTGAAATATGCCTCCATGGTGGATATGAGCAGACTCTTGCCGAAGCGGCGGGGACGGCTCAGGAAATAGTAGTTGCCGCTTGTTGCCAGCTTGTATATCAATGCTGTCTTGTCCACATACACATAGCCGTCATTAACCAGTTTCTCAAAGTTCTGTATGCCAATGGGATATTTCATAATTCGCTGTCTTTATAATGTTTTGTGCAAAGTTACGAATAAGCGAGGGCAAAACAAAATAAAAAGAATATTTTTAATATTTTTTTTATTTTGATATGCCGAGCGAAAGTAACTTATGAAAAAAATGACAGGTGTCGCTCTTCAATGAGCGACACCTGTCATTTATGTTTATCAATAAAACTATTTACTTTGCTCCATCATAAGCCCATTTGTAGTAGCTTGCACCATGTACAAATCCGGCACCGAAAGCTGTCATGATGAGATTGTCGCCCTTGCGGAGCTTGCTCTCATTCTCCCAAAGTGCCAACGGGATTGTGGCTGCACTGGTGTTGCCGAAGTGCTCGATGTTGACCATCACATTGTCCATAGGCAGGTCAAGACGCTTTGCCACAGCCTCGATGATGCGCATGTTTGCCTGATGAGGCACGACAAAACGGATGTTGTCCTTGTTGAGCCCGTTGCGCTCTGCTATGAGTGCGCAGTCATCGCTCATATTGGTCACAGCATAGCGGAACACTGTGCGTCCCTCCTGATAGAGGTAATGCATGCGGTGATCCACGGTGAAGTGTGACGGAGGACAAACGCTGCCTCCAGCCTTGAGGTGAAGGAAAGGCAAGCCCTTGCCGTCGCAACGGAAGTGTGAGTCAATCACGCCGTAGCCCTCTTCGTTGGTAGCCTCAAGAAGCACTGCCGCCGCACCGTCGCCAAAGAGCGGACATGTGGCGCGGTCTCTATAGTCGACCACCGACGACATCTTGTCGGCTCCAATAACGATAATCTTCTTGCAGCGGCCGGTGAGAATCATCTGTGTCGCTGTGTCGAGAGTGTAGAGGAAACCGCAGCAAGCTGCCCAGTAGTCGAATGCGAAGGCATTTTTCAGGCCGAGCTTTCCCACCACAATAGATGCTGTGGACGGGAACTTATAATCGGCGGTACTGGTTGTGACAATAACCGCATCGATGGTATCGGGATCCACGCCTGTCTTCTGCAGCAGCTGCTTGGCAGCCTTGCGCGCCATATAGCTGGTGCCGAGACCTTCCTCAGTGAGGATGCGGCGCTCCTTAATACCCACGCGAGTCATTATCCACTCGTCATTGGTGTCAACCATGCGCGACAGCTCTTCGTTGTTGAGCACATAGTCGGGCACATAGCCGCCAATACCGGTGATTATCGCGCTTATGTTCTCCATTATTCAGCTACTTCCTCGTCCATTACAATAGCCACCTTACCTCTGTACTGACCGCAGTTTGGACATACAGTGTGGTAAACGTAATATGCGCCGCAGTTAGGACATACTGCCAATGTTGGTGCTACTGCCTTGTCGTGAGTTCTTCTCTTAAGTGTACGAGTCTTTGACTGTCTTCTTTTAGGATGTGCCATTTTCTTTTAAATGTTTTAATGTTTAATTATTCAATATTCAAGTCTGCCAGTTTGCTCCAGCGCGGGTCAATCTCCTGTGTGCTGTCCTCATCACTACTTCGGGTAGCTGCCGCCGAATATTCTTCGAGCTTTTCAAGCATCGCACGGTTACATTTTCCAGGTGTATGCACGTGCTTAATGGGGATAGCCAAGGCTATCGACTCATAGATAATCCATGACAGGTCAAGAACGGGCTGTTCTTCAGGTACTGTCACGACATTATCATCCTCAGAGCTTTCCTGTGCAAGTTTCACCACAAGTTCCGCGTCGGTGCATACGGGCTGCTGCATGTCGTCCAAACAGCGGTCGCACTGCACTGTCACCTCACCTGTGATGTGAAACGAAAGCCGGAATGCCTTAGATGCGGATTTCACTATGTCGAGCTTCACCTCAACACAGCCGTCACTCACCTCAGCACCCTCAAGAGCACCGAAGTAAGCACTGTCTAAATTGTAGCGGAGCGATGTCTCGTCGGCCGCCAAATTTCCAAAATCTACATTTAAAGACTCCATACTATAACATTTCAGCGTGCAAAGTTACAACTTTTTTTTGATATACGTACATATTTTTTCAGAAAAATCATTATTGACAAGTTTTTTTTGATTTTATCCAAATAACCAGCACATTAAAAAGGGCAGGCAACTGTCACAGCAACCTACCCTATGATTATTTAAGAGAGAAATTTTTATGCTAACTTAATGAACGGCTCCGCGTCATTTCTTTTTCATCGTGATTTTGATAACCCCGTATTTGCCCTCGTCACCATATTGCTTTATGTCCTTTTCCGCTTTCAGCACTTCCATTTTTTCAATATCATCAGGGATAATGTTGTCCCAAGTCTTATATTCGCTTTCCGACAATTTCTTACCGTCAACAATTATAAGAGGCGTAGAGCCGTTGGCATTAGTAATACGTTGAGCCGTTGTTATCTGCTTCACCTGTTTATCTGCCGGGACATCCAGCTTCGTAACGCTGCCCGTACTGGAGTCGAGCTTGAACGACACCGGCAGCGCGAACTTCACATTCACAGGCTTACCGTTTTGCATGCCGGGAGTCCAATTAGGCATGCCATTTATAATGCGCAATGCCTCGGCATCAAGCTGCGGATGAACAGACTTCACCACTTTAGCATCAGTAATCTCTCCGTTCTTTCTAACAACGAACGTTACAATCACCCGACCTTCAACTTTCTGTTCTTCCATTTCTTTCGGGTATCTTATATTCTTCACGAGATATTTCATCATCTCACCTGTACCTCCCGAAAACTCCGGCATTGTCTCCACGACATCATAAGTTTTTTCACTGCGTGCGGTGTCTGCTGGAGCTGTTTCCGGCATTGCCGCTTCCCCGGCACTTGCTTCCGCTGGCACCGGCACCTCCCTGTCTGGTGTTGCTGGTGTTGCTGCCATCACAGCCTGTCCTGTCATCTGCTGCTCCACAGCCTGCATCAACTGTTGCGACTCTGCAACCACCTCGTTCTCCACTTCTGCCACTTCGGGGCTTGCAAAAGCCACCACGGCAATGGCTGCCAACGGGAGCACTACTAATGCCTTCATGCTTGCCCAACGGTTTGTCTTCTTTGTCTTCATCATAGTTATACGTTTTTTAAGTGAATCTTTGCTCAAATTATTTGCAATGGCAAACAAGCGGTCGCCCACTGCCTTGCGCACCAGCAGAAGCTGATAGCCCGTGGCATCTATGCCGCTGCGGAGCACAGCCTCGTCAGCCTCATATTCGTGGACATCCTGCAGCTCTGCCTTCAGCAGCCATGCTGCGGGATTGAACCACTGCACCACGGTGAGGATATTGCAAAGCAGAATATCAACTGAATGCCCTCTCGCCACATGAGCTTTCTCATGAGTGATTATCGCCCTGCGGTTGTCACGGTAATCAGTTGCGCTTATCACGATGTTTCGGAACCAGCTGAACGGCGCAATATCTCCGTCGACAACATATATCCTGACACCGTCATCGTCAATCACTGTGACTGCCCGCTTCATTATACGGTGTATGCCGGCATACGACAACAGCATGCGGATGAAAAACACCGCAACACCTATTATATATATGAGGACCGCAACATTGATTGCTGAGAAATGAAACTCTGGTCTCTCCTGCTCCACCACCGTCGCCATCATCACAAGCTGGTCTATCGACACGGCACCCTCAACCACAGGCTCACTGACCGTGACATGCACAAAAGGCAGAACCATCGACACCACCACCAAGGCAAGTATCACAAAGCGGTTGAACGTGTGCAGGGTGGTGCGGCTCAATAACAGCTTGTAAAATACATAAAACATCACCAGACACAGCGATATTTTTACCGAATATACAATAAACTCTCCCATAGTTTTCAGTGTTTAGTTTTTAGTGTTTAATGTTCAGTGTTAATTACCCCCTGATCTTCATTGACTTCGTCGATTTTCGGCTGCACCTCGGGATTATTCACTCATTGTTTTCTTTTCATAAGTGTTCATCAGCTTCGCAGTTTCTCAAGCGAGCTTGACTCTCCACTCGGTTTGCACGAAAATTCTTCATTGACTTCGTCGATTTTCGGCTGCACCTCGGAATAGCTCAAGCGAGCTTGGCTCTTCGCTCGGTTTGCACGAAAATTCTTCATTCTTCATTTTCTCCTCCCTCAATCTGCCTGATAAGCTCCTTCAGCTCGTCAACGGAGATTTTCTCCTCGCTCACCAGCGTGGATACAGCGCCGAGATAGGACTTGCCAAACAGTTTGTCGATAACTCCCGTAAGCGAGCGATTGCGGTATTCCTCACTGCTCACCTTGGCAAAATACTTATAGCAGCGCGTGCTTATGGCGCGGTGGGCGAGAAAGCCTTTTTCCTCAAGTATGCGCACCAGTGTTGAAAGTGTATTCACATGAGGCTGCGGCTCGTCATACAGAGCCTGCAACTCACGAATCTGCATCTCGCCGTTTGCCCAGATGTGGATCATAATCTCTTCTTCCTTTGCTGTTAATGTCTTCATATCGCTGTCGTTTTTTGTTCTTATACTGTTATTCTTTGTTTTCTATACCGTTGTTTTTTTGTTTTCAACGGCAAAGTAACTAATATTTTTAGTTATAACCAAATTTTTCCAAAGAAAACAACTAAAAACATTAGTTATTTAACTAAAATAATTAGTTAACTATTGAAATTAACTAAAAAAGTGCCGCGAAACAACGCAGCACCACAGTGGAAAACAACTCATCTTTTCCGCAACTCAATTCTAAACGTGGTGCCGACACCCACTTCCGAGCTCTTCACATATATCTTTCCCTTATGATATTCCTCCACGATGCGTTTGGCAAGCGACAGCCCTAACCCCCATCCGCGGCTCTTGGTGGTAACTCCAGGCTTGAACACATTCTTTACATCTTTCTTCTTTATGCCCTTACCGTTGTCGATAACCTCAATCACAACCATTCGGTCATCCTCATCCAAAGTAAGTGTTATGCGTCCTTTGCCCTCCATGGCATCCACGGCATTCTTGCAAAGATTCTCAATCACCCACTCAAACAGCGAGGCGTTCATGCTCACCATCACCTCATGCGACGGACACTCACACTTTATCTCCACCTTTTTCGATGTCCGGCGGTCCATATACTCCACCACATTGCGCAGCACAGTATTCATGCTCGCGCTTACAGGTTCCGGCAGCGAGCCGATTTTCGAGAACCTGTCAGCCACCCGCTGCAAACGCTCCACATCGCGGTTCATCTCGGGTATAAGCTCATCATCGGGATAAGTCTCCTTGAGTATCTCCACCCAAGCCATGAGGCTGGATATTGGCGTGCCCAACTGATGGGCAGTCTCCTTGCTCAGCCCCACCCACACCTTGTTTTGCTCAGCACGCTTTGAATAGAGCAACGCCAGAATGGCTATCACGACAAATATCAGCACCACGCCCAACTGTATATAAGGATAGGCAGCAAGGCGCTTCAGAATCAGCGACTCGTCATAACACACATACTGACAATCATCCGCGCCATCACCGCCAATGTCTATTCTGATGTAATGTCCCGACCTGAAATACGAGTTTCCCAAACCACGAAGATACCGCAACGAATCCTCCGCAGTCTTTCCATCAATCTCCACATTACGGTGGTCAACAACATTCATCTCCTTATCAAGCACCACCAGCGGTATTGTATTGTTGCTCTGAATCACACTGTACACAAGCGATATGTCAGTGTTCTCGTCAGCCTCATTAAGAGTATGGAGCGCCTCTGCCCACACTTTCATGTTTTTCTCCTCCTCCTTCGACATGTCTCTCACCAGACAATGCGACACCACCAACGACACAATGGCAATGACAATAGCTGTCACCACCAACAATATCTTCACCTGTCTCACCTTGTCTGTCCACTGCATAAGTGGTGACAAAGTTACGAATAAGTGAGTGCAAAGCAAAAAAAATAGAATTTTTTTATATTTTTTTTGCTTTGCCGAGCGGTAATCCTTTCATGCACTTTTGCAAAACAGCAAAACGGATGGCTAAATCGGCGATTCACGATTCCAAATCGGCGATTGGCAATTCTAAATCGGCGATTCACGATTCTAAACGTATCATTGGAAATTCTGTTCTCAACGTTTAGAATAATATAGAACATACTAATGAACAGATTACCATACATAGCCCAGGGCAAGGGTAATGCTTTGTCCTTTCATGACGTATTGCGATGACTGATCGGTAAGTCCCCGGCGACAATTCAGCGACAATGCGTAGTGCCTGCATATACGCGACTCTATGCCCACGGTCAGTCCTGCATCAAATCGTTTAAATGCGTCCATCCGCTGAGCACCGCGGATGCAGTCCTCAAAACAATTCCAGTCTGCACCGTCTTTCTCACCATAAGCCCTCACCTTATCTTTTATCGGACACAGGGCACAGCGGGCATAAAAGCCCGCAAACGGCGTCAGCGTCCAGTTGCCGGCAAGCGTAATGTCATAACCCACTTTTACAGGCAGCTCCACCGACAGGGTCTTGACATTCACCTCGGGGAAAGCGGTAAAGCCCTGTCCGTCAACACCAAGATACTCGCTCATGACGGCAAACTTTCCTCCCGTCATCATCAGCGACAGCCCTGACATGATGCTGATTTTGCCGCCAAAGGTATAGCGGAGGTCGCCGCCTACCTCAAAGCCTGCTTTCATAGACTTGTCGTAAATACGATACACGTCGCCGCCGGCAAATCCCGACATATTCACTCCTGCATGCACTCCCATAGACAGCTTTTGTGCCTTGGCCGTGCGGCACGATGCTGACGCTACAATCAGCATTGCCGATAAGAATAAAATCCTTTTCATCGTTTTTCTATCTTTACAGTTAATATTTTCTCCCGTTTTCTTAAACTTATTTTCTCAGCCATGCTTCGACTTCAACAAAGCCATAGCCGCTTTTTGTCGCTTTCAGCCGATCCTCATAATATATGTCGATATAGAGTTTCGCGTTCGGGTCATTCTCGCATCTCACCTGTATATCAACCTTATCCTCACCATATATCACCTCATGGCTAAAAGAGCCCCTGCCGGAGTTGTATTCCCTTAAATCAGGAGCGGACACAAGCCAATAGGCATCGGGATTATCGCAACGCACTACATAGCGCAGATTGTATTTCTTCTGCCACGCGGTACTGTCGGCGGCATATCCAGCCACACAGCCGCAGCCACCCCTGACGTTGGTATAGCTTGAAAAGGCAAACGCCAGCCCATACTGGGCAAGATCATTGTTGCCGATGTCGTTGAGCGACTTGAGCATGAGATAATATTCCCTTGACAACGCCAGTAAATGCGACTGATAGGCAGACAGGCTTCTGTAATAATACGTTATGGGCATGCGGAGCGTGGCGACGGCATTGCCAAACGAGGAGTCGTCGAAGATATACATGTTGTGATAAAAGTCGTTTGAGGTGCCGAGGTCGAGCTTTGCTCCCGAATAGTTGTTCAGCAGCGGTTCAGCGCTTGTCTCCACGCCAAGCCACGTATCGTCTGCCACATAATCGCTGTGCGGAACGTGGCGCCCCTTTATGCGCACGGCATAATAATCCACGTCGGGCAGGTCGTGAAACGAGAGCTTCAGCTGACTGCGCAGCTCACCGCCGTTATATATCAGACTGTAGTCGGAAGCATCTATGGCAGGGCGCTGCGGAATACGGGTGGTGGCATCGATGTCGGGCAATCCCTCCGCACTCGCCTTGATACAGATTTCATCACCGCAATGATGACTGCCTACGGCGCGGTAGAGGAATACTGGGAAACCTTTCTCCACGGTGGTGCCTGCATATATCACCTTGTCGCTGACGCCGTTGGTGGTGCATGTCACGCACTTTACGTCAAGCTGCGGCATTCTGCCATTGATTGGCTGTACCGTCGACAGCCGTATGTCTATTGTATCGGCATCGGTGGGAAAGGCATACAACAGCATGCGGCTGCCGCCTGCGATGCCGTCGATACTGATACTGTCCTGGCACGACACTAACGACAGTGCCAGAAAAACGGATGATATTATTTTTCTCATATTGTCAGAATTGAATTGTGTAGCTCACCGACGGAATCACAGGTATATAGCCGCGGCTCTTTGCCGAGAATGTGCCGTCTTTGTTTGCTTTCAAGTCCACATACATGGTGTTCATGTGGCAGTAGGCGTTATACAGGCTCACGTTCCATATCCTTGTGTGCCCGTGCCTGGTGGTGTGCCTAAAGTCTGCCCCAAGGTCAAGCCTGTGGTAGGCAGGCAGCACAAAGTTGTTCGGCTCGGTGTAAATATATCCGGCATCAGCTTTCATCGCATCTTCGGGCAGCGACGGTGTCAGGGCATAGCCCGTGGGCACGGTTATGCGGTTGCCGCTGCAATAGGTCCACGCCGCATACACCGCTATGCGGTCGTTGAATTTATAGCGTGCGGACAAGTTCAGCTTATGACGGTTGTCAAACTGGTCGCTGAACCATCGGCTGTGAAGTTCGGGGAAGTTGCGCCTGCTCCACGACAGCGTGTAGGCGAGCGATGCCGACAGGCGCGGTGTGCGGTATGCTGCATCAAACTCCACACCGTATGCCCTTCCCCTGCCCTCGGCTATGTTCTTGTCCCACCGTGTGGCAGGCGGCTGCAATCCCAGCCAGCTCTTGTATTGCAGCAGGTGGCTCGTGGTTTTATAATATCCCTCCAATGTCACGGTCCAGTTACCCCTGCGGGTATAGATTCCGCCGGCAAGCTGTTGCGACTGGGTAGGGTGAATGTCTGCGGTGGTAGGCACCCAGAAGTCGGTAGGCATTTCGAGAAAACTACTTGCCATACGGTGTACCGTCTGCGACATTTTCGTGTACGACAGTTTCAGCGAGCACCAGCCATACAGCTGATATTTCAGGGCTATGCGCGGGTCGGCAATACTGTAGACCTTGCCGTCAACCATGGTCATGGTGTAGCTGCTGCCGATGTTTGCCAACAGCCGCGGCGTCACCTGCATCTCGTCCTCAATATATAATGATGTCTCGTCGGACACCGTGCTGTTACGTTCATTCACCGATGCCGTGTCAATCTTATCTCCACCATTGTCGAAATACATTGCCTGCATGATGCTTTGCGGACGGAAGATGTGATGGGTATAGCTGCCGCCAAACCTCACATGATGGCGCTGCGAGGGAGTCCAAATCAGGTCGGTCTTAACGCCGGCATCATACATCCGGGTGTTGCTGTGGTTCAGGTCAAGACTAAGGCGGCGCACTATGCCGTCATTCTGATGATAGGTGTCATCCTCGTCAAAGTTATAGAGTGAATGGCTGTATGTACCTATGGCACGCACTGTAGCGCTGACATTACGCCACGGTTTTAAGTTTGCCCCAAAGGTGATGGTGGCGTTGCCCCAGCGGAATTTGCTGTAACTGTCGGTCACATACGAGTCAAGGTCGTCACATTTATCGTGTACGCTGTAGCTGTCACGCCCGTTGTATAGGCTCAGCCACACCGTACCGCCGTTGTTGAGACGGTGTGTGAGCTTTGCGTTCAGATCGTAAAACACATAGCCGAACGTAAATTCCTCACCGTCGTCCAAACCGCTGTTTACTATCATCTGTATGGGTTTCATCAGCAAGTCAATCCAGCTGCGGCGCAATGCCACGTTAAGCGAGGTCCTGTCTTTCACAAGCGGACCTTCCACCTGCACCCGTCCGTCGATAAGCCCTATAGAATACATTCCCTTTGTCTTCTGCATGTCGCCGTCGCGTGTCGTCACGTCGGTAATCGACGACACCCTGCCACTATATCTTGCAGGAAAGTCGCTTTTGTAGAAATCCGCGCTCTCAATCACGTCGGTATTGAATGCCGAGAACAGTCCCAACGAGTGGTTTGTCTGATAAATGGGCGTGCCGTCGAGCAGAAAAAGATTCTCATCGCTATTGCCGCCATGTACGAGCAGTCCCGACGACAGTTCAATGCCGTTGCTCACTCCCGATATTTGCTGGAGTGTCTTTATCAGGTCGGGCGAACTGAGCAGCGCAAATTCTGTGTTGATGTCGTCAGCCGTAATGGTACGCTTGCCTGTCTGCGTGGTCAGCACAGGCGAGTTGCTGCTGCCGGTAACTGTGACATCGGGAAGTTCCTGCACTTTGCCCAGCGTTACAGTTCTGACATTCACCTTACTTTTGCGCACTGTCTTTTTCTGCGGATGCACTTCACCCCACAGCATTATGTTTCTGCCATGACGCTTGTATTTTATACTGGTATCATCAAACAGCATCCGCAGCGATTTGTTTAGCGTTTTGCCTTCAAAGGGGTCACCTCTATAGGGTATGTTCAGGTTGAGCGAGGCATCATAAACAAAAAACACGCCATGGGTCTGTCTTATGCTCTCCATCTTTTGATACACGGTATAGCTCTGTGCCTGCATGAATGCTGGCAGCATCAGTGTCATTATCAGCAAATGTAGTCTCATTTCACTGTGATTTTTATGCCGAGTATCTGTTCAAGAATGTCAACGGTGATATGAAGCGAGTCTACCTGTATGTCACCGCTCACACGCTTGGTGGTGTCGCTTGCCGACAGGTTGCAGCCATAATGGCGCGACAGCTGGCGCATAACATCATTCACCGGTGCATTGTCGAAATGAAGCACCACAATACTGTCACTTTTCTGTACTTGTTCCACACTGTCCTTCATCAACGGTGCATCATCGGGCTGAATGCCATTGTTGTCGTACATACGGTAGCCTGCAACCATGCAAGCCACAACTACGCTTACGGCAAATATGGAGGCGGCAATCGCTGCCAGCCGTCTTTTGCCATGACCTGCCACGGTCCTGCTGCCACCGACATACAGAAATCTTTTCCATGCCTTAACGGTATCAAGCCGTTGCTCCTTGTACTGATTTCCACAAAACGCAGCTCGTCCTCATCTATATCTTTCATATCATATATTGGTTTTACAATTTAATATACAAGTAAATGAACAAAATTAAACGATATTATATTTTATCAAATTAGCGACTATAACACATCAGAAAAACATCATATAAATCTCCTTGGTCTTTCCACGCAGAATGGAATAGGCCTTTGCCATCTGCGCTTCCACCGTCTTCACAGATATACCAAGCGGACTGCTATATCCTTATATTTCATGTCCCTGCATTTGCTCATAAGCAAAATACGGCGGCATGCCGGCGGCAACGTATCAATCTGCGCCCATAGCCTTGACTCGCGCTCAAGACGCTCCTCAACACCATTTGTATCATCGGGCAAGTCCATCACATCTGCCGGCTTTGTCGTGTGCAGTGTATGTGTAACATAGTCGATACTTGCAGTCTGTGTCATACGGTACAGATAGCTTTTAGGATTAAGAATAGTATTGGGCATATTGCTCATACGCTCACTCATTTTCAAAAATTGATCCATCACTATATCTTCTGCCACATCAACATCTTTCACTATGTGTGTAGAGTAAAGGCACAGTCGCCGGTAATGGTTCCTGAACAATTTTTCTATGTCTGTCGTTTCTGTCATCTCTATTTGTGGTTGCTATACTTCGTTCATAGTTGCAATAACTCATTCATAAGTTGCAAT
>JAUNSB010000116.1:0-13260 GCA_030539375.1 Prevotella sp. | reverse complement strand
CTCTTAAATTTAAATGTGATTAAATCTTAAAATATTTGGATATTCAACTAAAAATCAGTACTTTTGCAGCATAAAAGTAAATATTATGGCTCAAAAAGAATATTACCCTCGAATAAGTGATAAATTGGTAGAGGAAAAACTCTCCATTTCAGGTGCAGTTTTGATTGAAGGACCCAAGTGGTGCGGAAAGACCCGGACAGGGCAGCATTTTGCAAAAAGCACCCTATCTATGCAGGACCCTGACAAAGGTGCCGGTTACATGCAAATGGCAGACACGATGCCATCGCGTTTGCTGCACGGAACAAAGCCCCGTTTGCTGGATGAGTGGCAGGAGGCTCCAGTGCTGTGGGATGCAGTACGTTTCGATGTTGACAAGACTGGCGAGTGGGGACAGTACATCCTTACCGGGTCCGCTGTGCCACGTGATGACATGCAGCCCAAACATACGGGCACAGGGCGAATTTCACGTGTCAGGATGCGCCCGATGACACTTTTCGAGTCAAACGAGTCGGAAGGAAGCGTGTCTCTTGCCAGTTTGTTTGATGGAGTGACAGATATTGTGGGCGAGAACCCGCTGACCATTCCCGATATTGCCCGTGCCATCTGCCGTGGCGGCTGGCCTGAGGTGGTGGCAAAGAAAACATATTCGGGACAGGTGGCACAGAACTATGTTGAGGCTGTGGTAAACTATGATATTAAGCGTGTAGACGGAGTGGACAGAAGTCCCCACCGTGTACAGCAGTTGTTGCGGTCGTATGCCAGAAATATCTCAACCATGGCTACAATGTCGACAATCCTTGCCGACGTACAGGCAAATGACACAATGTTTTCCGAGCCTACGCTTTACAGTTATGTTAATGCTCTGCGGCGCATATTTCTTATTGAGGATATACCTGCATGGAAACCTTCGCTGCGCTCAAAGTCGGCAATACGTACATCGGAAAAGCGTCAGTTTGTAGACCCGTCGATAGCCACAGCTGCGATGAGAATAGATGCTGATGGCATACTCAATGACTTCGAATATTTTGGATTTTTGTTCGAGTCGCTTGTCACAAGAGACTTGCGTGTCTACACTCAGGCTTTGGGAGGAGACGTATTCCACTACCGTGACCGTGACAAGCTTGAGGCCGACTTGATTCTGCATCTTTACAACGGGAAGTGGGCGGCAATAGAAGTGAAACTTGGCAGTAAGGACATCGAAGAAGGCGCACGTCACCTTTGTGCACTGAAAAAAAAGGTGGATACCGACAAAGTGGGAGAGCCGGCATTTCTTATGGTAGTCACAGGCGGACAATTCGCCTACCGTCGCAACGACGGTGTGCTGGTTGTTCCCATAGGCTGCTTGAGGGATTAAAGAAGATGGAAAAATCATTAGAATTGTATAAATAACAAAAACATACTTAAATATGACAACACTTTCAAATTCAGAACTTACAATTAAAGTATCGCCACATGGAGCAGAGCTGTGCAGCATCGTGTGTAATGAAAAAGAATATCTTTGGCAGGCAGACCCGGCTTTTTGGAAGCGCCACTCTCCCGTACTTTTCCCCATTGTGGGCAGTGTTTGGGAGAACGAATACCGTCATGAAGGCACTGCCTACGCGCTGACTCAGCACGGTTTTGCCCGCGACATGGATTTTGAGCTGGTGTTTGAACGTGAAAACGAAGTGCGCTACCGTTTGACCGACAATGCAGAAACCCACAAGAAATATCCTTTCCCCTTCTGCCTTGAAATAGGCTATCGGATAGAGGGAAAGAAAATCGAGGTAATATGGAAAGTAGTAAACACTGGAACCAAGGAGATGCACTTCCAGATAGGTGCCCATCCCGCCTTTTATTATCCCGGCTACGATGCTGCGACAGCAGAACGGGGCTTTTTCGGATTCGACAAGACGGACGGTCTGCGCTATATCCTCATTTCAGAAAAAGGCTGTGCCAATCCCGACAAGGAGTATCCGCTCTTATTGTCTGACGGTCTGCTGCCTTTAGACATTCACACTTTCGACAAGGATGCCCTGATTCTTGAAAACAGTCAGGTGAAGGAAGTCACATTGTACGACAAAGAGAAGACTCCATATCTTAGTCTGCACTTCGATACTCCCGTCGTAGGATTGTGGTCGCCGCCTGCCAAAAACGCCCCCTTTGTGTGCATAGAGCCATGGTACGGACGTTGCGACCGTGCGCACTACCGTGGCGAATACCGCGACAAGGACTGGATGCAGCATCTGTCACCTGGCAGCGTGTTCAACGGTGGATATACTATTGAGGTGTTGTAATATGCAGTATATTGAGATTGACTGAATAAAACATGAGTTTTATTTTGTCATGTGAAAAACTTTCAGTACATTTGCAAACTAATAGAATTATCTTTTAATGAAATACTCTTAAAACAATAAAAATGAGCGAAACCAACCGTATAGAATACAAGCAGGAACTGACTCCAGAACTTGATATAGAAAAAGAAGTCATAGCTTTCTTGAATTATAAGGAAGGTGGATATATCTATATCGGCATAGACAAGGACGGTGATGTGATAGGAGTTGATGATGCGGACGATTGTATGCTGAAACTGAAAGACCGCATCAAGCACAATGTCTCGCCATCTGCCATGGGACTGTTTGACATTGCAGAGGAAAAAACGGAAGGACGCAGCATTATCAAGATTACGGTTGCCAGTGGAATAGAGAAGCCTTATTTCAAGACAAAATACGGAATGACTCCACGGGGTGCATACCTGCGTGTGGGGACTTCTGCCGAACCTATGCCCCAAGAACAGATAGACCGTCTGTTCGCAATGCGCACACGCAATTCCATAGGACGTATCGTCTCCAGCCGTCAGGACTTGGCATTTGAGCAACTACGCATCTATTATGATGAGCACGGCAAAAGGCTCACCGATAATTTTAAGCGCACATTAGAGCTTCTTACCGAAGACGGCAAGCACAACTATGTGGCTTATCTGTTGGCAGATGAAAACGGCAATTCCATAAAGGTGGCAAAATATTCCAGCCTCGACCGCTGCGACTTGGTGGAAAACAATGAATATGGATATTGCTCTCTTATCAAAGCCACAAAGAGTGTTTTGGCAAAACTCGACATAGAGAACAAGGTGGCTGCAACAATTACACCGATGGAGCGTGTCGAGACACCATTATGGAATAAGGTTGCGCTCCGCGAGGCTGTAATAAATGCCATCGTACACAATGATTACTCCTTTGAAGTACCGCCGAAATTCGAGATATTCCCAGACCGTCTTGAGATAACATCAGCAGGCCGTCTGCCAGAATCTCTTAGCCGTGAGGAGTTTTTCAGCGGTATATCCATACCGCGCAACAAAGAGCTAATGCGTATATACCGTGATGTGGAACTGGTAGAGTCTTTAGGCTCCGGCATCCCACGTATATTACGTGCCTACGGAGAGGACTGCTTTAAATTTACGGATAACTTCATTAGGATAACACTTCCTGTCAGTGTATATGATGAAGACCATGATAGTGCTCATGAAGGCACCAAGTTGGCACCAAGTGTTGAAAAATTGATTGTTTTCTGCTCTGAAACACGATCCTTTACTGAAATATTATCATTTATGGAATACACAGATAAAACAAAATTCAGAAAAAAATTCATTTATCCTCTTTTGGAAGCAGACATATTGGAACAAACTATTCCAGATAAACCAAATAGTCGAAATCAGAAATACCGACTTACAGCCAAAGGATTACAGCTAAAAGAGACAATAAATAAAGCAGAATAAAGACATTTTTAGAAAGAGATAACGTGGTGTCTGCAAAATAATTTTGAAAGTAAAAAACATGAGTTTTATTTTGTCATGTGAAAAACTTTCAGTATATTTGCAAACTAATATATATGCAACATAAATATGTGGCACAGTGAAACGGACATATTAGAAGACTACATATTGAATATATCACCAGATTTATTCAACACCCTGCTCAAAGACCATACAACGAGCAAGGCTGACAGTCAGTGCAATATCTTTTGGGCAACACCTGATTATGAGCATCTCGGCAAGGGGTATGAATACAAGTCGCCCATTCTGCCGGAACTTATTACGGGAAAGAACGGACACGTTATCATGCCACGTGTACTGAAAAGACGAGACTTGCAACGTGACCGCAGCCGTGAAAAAGCAGAGGTATTCACACCGTCTTGGATATGCAATGTTCAGAACAATGTAGTAGATAACTCATGGTTCGGGCGCGAGGACGTGTTCAATCATGAGAACGATGACCATACATGGACAACAAACACGGACAAGATTGTCTTTCCCCAAGGTAAGACATGGCGCGACTATATACGTAACACAAGACTTGAAATAACATGTGGCGAAGCTCCGTATCTCGTCAGTCGATATGATACAACAACAGGACAGCCCATCGCATTGGAAAACCGCATAGGACTTCTTGACCGTAAGTTGCGCATTGTGAATGAGAACACCGAGACCTCAGGCGACTGGCTGAAATGGGCACAAGTGGCATTCCAAAACATATACGGATATGAGTGGCAGGGTGACAACCTGCTTATAGCCCGTGAGAATCTGTTAATGACATTCATCGAGTACTATCAGGCAAAATTCAACCGTGCCCCCCAATTAAAGACACTATTATACATTGCCGACATAATCTCATGGAATCTGTGGCAGATGGACGGTTTGAAATGCGTTGTTCCCAACAGTTGCGGCATGAAACCTTCGGCGCAACAGGCATTGTTCGATGAGCCGGAATTGATTCCGTGTGAAGGGTGCAAGACCGGCAATATGCACAAACACAACGGAATATATTGCAAAATTAAGGATTGGCAAAAGAATGAAGTGCTAACCTTTGTCTCGTTATTAAAAGAAAGGAAATAGTATGGCAGACATAAA
Source organism: Prevotella sp. (assembly GCA_030539375.1). Taxonomy (GTDB): domain Bacteria; phylum Bacteroidota; class Bacteroidia; order Bacteroidales; family Bacteroidaceae; genus Prevotella. Next base: position 8,375 of record JAUNSB010000116.1, on the reverse strand, counting down.
CACAAGAAAAGATACAACATTTCTTGATGGTATAATCACAGGAAGAGTTGAACCGTATATCTATGCATTTACTACAGAAAGAGTTCCGAATTATCTGAAAGTAGGTGATACGGCAAGAGGTGTGCAGGTACGTTTGGATGAGTGGAAAAAAATATTCCCTAACCTCATAAAACAATACGAGCATTCTGCACAGATAGACGAGGAGACAATCTTCCGTGATTATTCTGTTCACGCTTTTCTGGAAAAGGAGAAGGGCAAAGAGCGGCTACAGCCAAATACTTTTAGAGAATTACCTTACTATTCAAATGAATTTTTTAAAGAGGCTACAACGGCAGATTTGAATGAAGCAATATTGGATATTCATCAAAGTGCCATTAAGAAGGATGGAAAATATCAGTTTTATTCTCCCGACAGATTGCCGCAAACATTTACTTATGAGCGAAAAGAAACATTCGCACCGAGAGATAACCAACAACAAGTTATCGACAACTTCAAAAAAGCAGTTGATGCCGGACATACCAATTTGCTGCTGTATGCGGTCATGCGGTTTGGTAAATCATTCACAGCTATGTGTTGCGCCAAAGAGATGGATGCAAAGATTGTCGTTGTCGTTTCCGCAAAAGCTGATGTAGAAGAAGAGTGGAAAAAGACGGTTGAGAGCCATGTCGATTTTGCAGATTACAAGTTCTTGAACAGCAAATCATTGAGAAGTAGTGAGACAATCATTACAGATACACTTGCGGCTGATGATAAAGTTGCATTATTCTTGACACTACAGGATTTACAAGGTGAGAAAATAAAAGCTAAGCACAAAGAAGTTTTTGAGCATCAGATTGATTTGCTCATTATTGACGAGACACATTTCGGTGCCAGGGCTACCTCTTATGGGAAAGTATTGCAGGAGCAACGCTTCAAGAAAACTGAAATAACAAGGGAGTTGAAAAATGTAGATGGTTTTGAGACTTTGGACCAAGTTGAAGATGCAGTAAAAGCATTAGATACAAAAGTTAGAATACATCTTTCTGGTACACCATACAGAATTCTTATGGGCGATGAATTTCAGAAGGAGGATATAATCGCCTTTGTTCAGTTTACGGATATTATCGATGCACAAAAACAGTGGGATGACGAACATCTGAAAGATGATGAATGCAATGAATGGGATAATCCATACTACGGTTTCCCTCAAATGATTCGCTTCGCATTTAACCCCAATGAGTCATCAATAAAGAAGATGGAAGAATTGCGTAAAAGAGGTATTACATACGCACTTTCCGAGTTATTCCGCCCTCATTCGATGATACCCAAAGAAGACGGAAGTCATCAGCAATTTATACACGAAACAGAGATACTGGATTTGCTGGAGGTAATAGACGGAACAAAAGAAGATGAGAATCTGTTCGGATTTCTTGATTATGACAAAATCAAAGAGGGTAAAATGTGTCACCATATTGTTGTTGTATTACCCTTCCGCTCTTCTTGTGATGCCATGGCTGCATTGATTCGTAAAGAACAAAAACGATTCAAGAATCTTGGTGAATATAAAATAATCAATATCGCAGGCTTTGATGATATAAAGAAATATAAAAGTACAGACGATGTAAAACGAACAATCAAAGATTGTGAAGAAAGGGGACGTAAGACATTGACACTAACCGTTAACCGTATGCTGACTGGTACAACTGTTCCACAATGGGATACAATGATTTATCTCAAAGGGACAGCATCACCGCAAGAATACGATCAGGCGATATTCCGTTTACAAAATCAATACGTCACGACATTTAAAGACGAAAACGGTGATACCATCAAATATAACATGAAGCCACAGACTCTGTTGGTGGACTTCGACCCAAATCGCATGTTCCGTCTACAGGAACAGAAATCACAGCTATACAATGTCAATACAGAAGTTCAAGGCAATGCACAGCTAAAAGAACGTATCGCAAAGGAGTTATCGATTTCGCCCATCATTGTACTTAATAAAAACAAGCTGCAGGAAGTGACTCCAGCAAATATTACGGATGCCGTTCGCGAATATTCCCGTAATCGCAGTATTATAGATGACGCAACAGAGATACCGGCAGACAACGTTCTGTTGGACGATACGGATATATTAAAAGTAATTCAGGGAGTCAATCCCATTGACGCAAAAAACGGTTTGCAGATTAAGCCGTCAGAAGACGAAGGAGATGATTATGACACTCCTGACGAACCAAAAGAGCCAGAAAATGATGATACAAATCGGGATAATAATAAAAAAACACAACCGAACAAACAGCAAGAAATTGAGGATAACAAACTCGCAAAACGATTGGCGGCTTATTATGCTCGTATTCTTTTCTTTGCTTTTTTAACAGAATCAGTTGTAAAGTCGTTGGAAGAAATAATTGCAGCAATTCCGGCAACGGAAGACAATCATCGTATCACTAAAAATCTTGGTTTGGATATCAATGTATTGAGAGTTATTCAGCAAAAGAGCAATCCGTTTATTCTTCAGAAATTGGATTTCAAAATAGAGAATGTCAATGATTTAATACGTGATACGACTCTTACGACTCTTGAACGTGTTGAGGTAGCCATGCGCAAGTTCGGGCGTTTATCTGATTCGGAGATAGTTACACCCGCAAAGGTTGCTGATGAAATGGTTTCAATACTGCCATTTGAGGAATTGGATAACAAAGAAGATACAAAATTCCTTGATATTGCATCAAAGCAAGGCGAATTCTCCATAGCATTATACAAAAGGTTTGGCGAGAAAGTAAAAGCAAGATTATATGCAATCCCTACCTCAACATTGGCATACGAATTTACCCGCAAGATTTACACCTTGCTCGGAATGCCAATTGAAAACATATTCTCCGATTTCACATCGTATGATTTAATCGGCAACAATAACGAAAAGATAATAAAGAAATTAAAAGATATGCAATTCAATACAATTATCGGTAATCCACCGTACCAAGGAGAAAGTGACAGTACACGAAAACCACCAATATACCATATGTTTTATGATGTAACTTTTAAGCTATCAAATAAAGTTTCACTTATTACTCCTGGACGTTTTTTGTTTAAGGTAGGTCAGGCTCCAAAAGATTGGATGGAACGAATGCTTAGTGATAAGCATTTTAAAGTTGTGGATTATTTTCAGAAAACAAATGAAATATTTGATGCTGTTGATATAAAAGGAGGGATAGCAATATCTTATTGGGATGCTAATCAAGATTTTGGTCCAATAGGTTTCTTTTCTGAATTTAGTGAATTAAGAAGCATATTAAAAAAGGTAAGACAACATAAAACACTCACAAAGGAATCTTTCTCAGATATGGTATCATCACAGGGAATATATAAATTCTCTGATGAAGCATTTCGTTCTTTCCCGCGTATTATGGAAGTGCAAGGCAAAGGTACGGCATCGAAAATAACATCCAATTCTTTGGAAAACCTTTCCGAAATATTTCTAAAAGAACCATGTGACGACACAGAAGATTGTGTACAAATATTGGGGCTCAATAAAAAGGTTAGAGAGCTTCGTTATGTAAAAAAGGAATACATTCAACCTGTAGCATCTCTTGAATATTATAAGGTGTTTGTTCCAGAAGCAAATGGTTCTGGAGCTATTGGAGAAGTATTAAGTACACCAATAATAGGAATGCCAATGATGGGGCATACCGATACGTTTCTTAGCGTTGGTTTATTTAAAACGCTATATGAAGCAGAAGCATGTTTAAAATATATAAAATCAAAATTTGCACGTACCATGTTAGGCACATTGAAAGCAACTCAACATAATCCCAAAGATACATGGGCTAATGTACCAATGCAAGACTTTACGTCTAATAGCGATATTGACTGGAGTAAAAGCATTCCAGAAATAGATGCACAACTCTATGTAAAATACGGGCTGTCGGAAGAAGAAATCGCCTTCATTGAGTCTATAATAAAACCAATGTAAGTAGAATAGAGCCTCATGTCATTTTTAAATACAATTAATATAAAAAGATACAATGGGAAAAAATACTATCAAATTTATAAAATCAAAAGATTATACTGTAATTCGGCATATCGGACAAGGCGGTACGGGGAAAACCGTATTAGTTAAGGATGAAACAATTAATGAAACATTTGTATGCAAGAAATATTCAACATGTTATCCTGAACACCAATCTCTATATTATGACAATTTCGTAAATGAAATAAAGCTGCTATATAAAATTAACCATCCTAATATTGTACGTGTGTTTAGTTATTATTTATATCCTGAATATACAACAGGATATATTTTAATGGAGTATATAGATGGGGTTGATATTGAACAATATATAACCACAAGCCCAGATAAGATAAATGATATTTTCATTCAAGTTGTAAATGGTTTCAAGTATTTAGAGGAACAGAATATTTTGCATAGAGATATTAGACCTTCCAATATTTTAGTTTCCAATGATGGTGTTATTAAAATAATCGATTTTGGATTTGGGAAGAGTATACAACAATCTGTAGATTATAAAAAAAGTATAACCTTAAATTGGTTCTATTCATTACCTGATGATTTTAACATGTCCATATACGATTTTAGAACAGAGGTGTATTTCATAGGTAGGTTATTTGAAAAAATAATAAATGATAATAGCTTGTACCAAACATTCAAATATAAAGAGGTCTTGGATAAGATGATTATAACCAATTATGAAACAAGAATGGCTTCTTTTTATGAAGTGACAAGGAGTATTATGTCAGAAAATGCTGTATATGTTGATTTTAGAAATGAAGAAAAATCCATCTATGCAAATATTGCAGATTGGCTTATGCAGGTATGCCCCAGTGTTGAGATGAATACAAAGTATAAAGATGACATGGATTTAATTACTAAACTATTAACTGATTTGTTGCAGAAATCCATCCTTGAAAAATACATTCAAAACAATAGCTTATTTATTGGATGTTTTATGTATCCACCATATCGTTACAAAAAGGCTCCAATGATTCCGGTAGCATATCTTTCTGATTTTTTAAATTGGTGGGAAAAACTATCTGCAGAGCGTAGAATGATAGTTTTAAATAATTTATGGGTGCGATTAGATACGATAAAAAGGGAAACTACGAATGATTTACCATTCTAAAAATAATATCATGAAGAAAATAGATTATTTTATACTGACTTTATTAATACTCTCGCCGATAATCGTAAATATCATTTTAGGAATACCAGCAATATGTACCGTTAATGGCGATACTAACGGTTGGTTAGGATTTTATGGCTCATTTGTTGGAGCAATTATTCCTATGTTTATTTTGTATCGTACAAGACAATGGAATAAAAAGGACAATGACGAAACAAGAAATATGCAACACAAGGTTTTGCAATATCAAGCAAAAAAAGTATGGTTTGAGGAATTCAAAAAACAATTAGATGACAATTATAGATTATTGGATTTTCAAGCAACAGCAATAGTCGTAAATAATATTGTTTGGGAGAACTATCAAATCGCTCTGTCACATTTGATGCAATTGAACAGAAACATTGAAATGCAGGGATATAGTTTTGATCTTAGATTAGAAGAAGGTGATACTGAGAAAAAATATGTGGACAGTTATAATGAACTATTGAAAGAATATGGTATTTTGGTAAATGACCTGATTATTATCTGCAATATTGGAAATATTATAAAAATTGGTGGAGACTATGAAGAATATGTGATTAATTGCTATGAGTCTCAAAGTGTTTGCCATAGTAAAAACGAATTAATTGAAATTAGTCCTTTCTTAGATAAAATAAATAAAATGGTATGTGAAAAAAAGTCAGTAAGTGAAATAATAAAAGCATGCACACAGCGGATGGCAGATGCAATCAATGTTCATACAAGAAAAGAAAAACTCATTGTAACTACAAAGAATTTATTAAGATCTAAAGAACAGGAAATAGAGAATATTCTTAAATAGAATAAACTGATAAGCTAATTGCATCTTACAAACTTTTAACGGGAAAGACGATTATGACTATCAACGACATAAAAACATTGATTTCTTCCGACAAGTCAGGGACTCTGGAGCTGAAGAAGATCACTGGTGAACTGAAAGACGGAATGCACTCGGCATGTGCGTTTCTTAATACTGAGGGCGGATGGCTGATATTCGGTGTAACACCTAATTCCCATAAGATAATCGGGCAAGAGGTCACCGACAAGACTCAACAGGATATTGCACAGGCTTTAGCAGGATTAGAGCCCGCGGTTGATGTTCGTCCAGAATATGTTGAAGTGCCGGAGCATCCTGGAAATAAGGTTATAGCAATACACTTCGTAGAGAGCATTAAGCGACCTCACATATCTTACCCATACAACCCTATCATTGCTGATGTCTTGTTCAGAACAACATTTTTGGAGAATTGGGGATCGGGAACAAGACGTATCATTGACGCTTGCCGGACACAACAAGTGCCAGAGCCGCAGTGGAGCATAAATGGAGATTTCATTGTAGTAACTTTTCCCCGTCCCAATGTCACTCAAGATGTCCCCAAAGATGTCCCCCAAGATATGGACTTGGATAAATGGATAGAAAATCAAATTGCCATAAGACCGAAAATAACGACAGAAGAACTGGCTAATCTTTCGGGAAAGACATCAAAGACAATCAAGCGCCATATTGCCAAGATGCCACATATTAAATATGTAGGCAGCGGTTATAGTGGTCATTGGGAAATAACAAACAGCAACAACTCACTATAAAAAATCTATGACAATCAACGACATAAAGACATTGATATCTTACGACGAGTCAAGGACTCTGGAGCTGAAAAAGACTACTTGCAAACTGAAAGACGAGATACATTAAAGAGAAAGATTGTCTATTAGTCGAAAGAGTCACCTATTATATTATAAAGTATTTGCCTAAAACGTTAAAATAAAAAAGGAAAAGAATATGGAAAAAATTAAAGTACAAGATACGGAGGTTAGTGTGGTAAAAATGAATGGCGAGGACTATATTTGCCTGACGGATATGTTGCGTGCCAAAGATGGTGATTTCTTCATCACAGACTGGTTGCGTAACAGAAATACACTTGAGTTTATTGGCATCTGGGAGAAGGTGTATAACCCCAATTTTAATTATGGCGAATTCGCCATAATTAGAAGCCAGTCTGGTCTCAACAGCTTCAAAATAAGTGTAAAAGAATTCGTGGGACGCACTAATGCCATAAGCCTTCAGGCAAAAGCAGGAAGATATGGCGGGACGTATGCACATAAGGACATTGCATTTGAGTTTGCCATGTGGATAAGTCCTGAATTCAAAGTATATATAGTAAAAGAGTTTCAGCGACTGAAGTCTGAAGAACAACGTTTGCTGGGCTGGACAGCAAAGCGTGAACTATCGAAAATAAACTATCGTATTCATACCGACTCTATAAAACGCAATATTATTCCGAAAGAAGTGACACCGCAACAAGCAAGTATAATATATGCCAATGAGGCAGATATACTTAACGTAGCTATGTTTGGAATGACTGCAAAAATGTGGAGAGAACAGAATCCGGCATTAAAAGGAAACATTCGTGACTACGCCACAATCAATGAACTTATATGTCTCTCCAATATGGAGAATCTCAATGCAGTATTTATTGACCAAGGTATGCCACAAAGTGAAAGATTGATCAAACTCAACCAAATTGCCATACAGCAGATGAAAGTTCTTGAAGACGACAAGGGACATAACTTGCTACAATAAGAATATATGACAACCAACGAAACTAAGACTCACCTATTATATAATAAAGTATTTGCCTAAAACGTTAAAATAAAAAAGGAAAAGAATATGAGCGAACAAAACAAGATTTTGTTCGCTCAATTAGTTTGCTGCGCAAAAATTTCCCAAAAATTTTCGCGTATTTTTCCATAGTCCAACCCAATATGGGATATTATACTAATATTCAACACATTAATCATTTTTATAGTCCAACCCAAGTCCAACCCTGCCCCAACCCTACCCCAACCCGGGACATCTATTTTTGTGTTAAAATTGTGAGATGAAGAGTATAATATGCTGAATGTGGGTTTTATTACTGCCATTCAGCGATTTAGAGAATTATTTCGCTGGTTTGTGAGCTAATCACCTTGGTGGTTAGGGTTCGTCACCTGGGTGATGAAGGGTCGTCACCAAGGTGACGAGGTTCTAAAGTCAACATTTAGAATGATGTTTTCAGGAATTGACATGAAATATAGGTAGATGAGTGTGTTATACGGAGGCGCGGTGATTCTATTGGGAATATTTTGATTTTATTTTACAATACATAAAACGCAAGAACATAAGATTGACTTCAAAAGCGGCAGAAATCGGGAGAAAATACGGTTTTAGGTTGGGGCTGGGTTGGACTTGGGTTG
>JAUNSB010000176.1:0-2313 GCA_030539375.1 Prevotella sp. | reverse complement strand
TAGTTTCGTGTATTGTCGAAGAACATAATTGTTTCATCAACGGCAAGAAGGTTGTTGTGAAATAACAAATATAATGACTTTATGTAAATGGACATGAAGTCAGTAATACGAAGCGGTGTGTCATGAAAAACAAACATGACACACCGCTTTTAAATATTACCTAATTTTTGCAGGAAAACAAACTAACTAAACAAAACATTTATGACTAAAACAAACAAAAGAAAAAGATTATTATTGGCATTGACGGTGTTCTGTGCCGGTATGGCTAATGCGCAGCATGGGCTTGTGGGATTTGCCAACTACAGCGACATGGGGCTGCAAGGCACCACGGGAGGTGCCGGAGGTAAGATTATTCATGTGACTTCACGTGAGGATTTTGCCAAATACGCAAATGCAAAAGAGCCGTATATCATCATACTTGACGCTGACCTGAAAGGACATTATGACTATAGCACAAATCCCAAACAGAAGCATGATGTAATATCGGTGGGCAGCAACAAGACAATTATCGGTGGTGGCAGCGGAGCACATCTTGACAGCTTAGGACTGGACGTAAAGGACCAGCATAACATCATCATCCGCAATCTGAAAATCACCAAGGCAGACCCCGATGCCATTGCATTCCGCAATACGCATCATGTGTGGGTGGATCACTGTGACCTGTCAAGTCAAAAAGCGGAGAAGGATGAGAACGACGGACTGCTGGACTTCACATACGGTTCAAGCTATCTCACTGTATCGTGGTGTAAGTTCCATGACCATGACAAGACTTCCATCTGCTGTTCTGGCACACGCAACATAGCGGACTATGGCAAACAGAGAGTTACCTATCATCATAACGCGTTCATTAACTGCACACAGCGCAACCCGCGCATAGGCTATGGACTGGGGCACATTTTCAATGATTATAACGAACGTAACACATCGTATGCCGTCGGAATGTTTGCCAGGGCTTATGTTAATGTGGAAAACTGCTATTTCAAGGATGTCAACTCTGCCTTTAACCAAATGTATTCTGCCGATTATGGCGAAGAGGATGCCTATTGGGGATTTGTAAAAAGCACTGGAAATGTATTTGAAAACACAAAGAAGGACACAGAGGGCAACAGTGACGGATTTGACGTGTCACGCTACTATGATTATAGTTTTGCGATGGACGATGCTGCAAGTGTGCCGAAAATAGTTAACAAAATGGGATGCACGGACGACATTGAGGGTGACATAATACCATTTCCTGGTGACGGAGCCATCGGAGTGGTGAAGGGTACAAGGATATTCTGCAGCGACATAGAAGGAGCCACCGGCTATAATTATAAAATAGGTGTGTCACCAGACGCTATGCAGAGTATTGATCCATTATCGTTTGAGCTTCAGCCGCTGACAACATATTATTGGCAGGTGAGTGTAGTAGGTGGAAAATATAACGGAAAGACCTCGACTGTATTCCGTTTCACCACTGCTGCTGATAAGGCTCATTTCCAAACTCCTGTTGATGGCGAACAACATGCGGCGTTGCGTGAGGTAAAAGGTGAGTCATCACCATGTGTCCCAATGAGCCTGCGTTGGCGCGAAGGGTTCGATGCTGCTGGGTATACTGTGTATATAAGCGAGAATGAGGATATGGCGGATGCCAAGGATGCCACGGTGACAGCTACGATATGGCAGCCTGAAGGACTGAAATACGGCATTACCTATTACTGGCGTGTGGACACAAACGGCAAGGACGGTAAAGTGACGGAAGGTGATGTGTGGAGTTTCAAGTCTGATGTGAGTTATGCCGCTGTTGGACGCAACGAGGTGGAACATGCCGTAAGGGGCGGACTGTGCTTCCCTGAACGTGATGTAATGGCTGGTTGGATAATTGCCTCCAACGACTCTTGCAATGTGGGTGACCAAGGTCCTGGATACATGAGTTTTATATGGAGCGGCGATGAAGGAGTATACGACCTGACCACAGCCTATTTTGACGAAAGTTCTGGACAGGGATGGTTTGGAATATATGTGAATGAGGAACGCTGTGACCAGTGGACAGCATCAAAAAACAAGAACACAATGGAAACACGTCCCACCAAAGCTGTTAGGCTGAAGCCGGGCGATGAGATACGTCTTGACTTCTACACTCAGAAGAACATGCGCTGCCGCACTGATTATATTGACATCAGTCCTGACATGACTGGAATAGCCGAGACTGTAGTATCTGAGCGTAATGCCGACAATACCATCTACACTCTTCAGGGTGTACGTGTAGCAAAGGCAATTAAGGGTATTTATATCATCAACGGCAAGAAGGTTGTTGTGAAATAACAAATATAA
>JAUNSB010000115.1:0-13629 GCA_030539375.1 Prevotella sp. | reverse complement strand
AATGAAGAATGAAGACTGCGAAGCTGATGAGCTTGCGAACTAATGAAGAATGAAGAATCTTTTGGGAGTGAGGAGTGTGGGGCATTTATTATCACATTCCGTCCTCCAGCCTTTGCAATCAGCTCTGCCAGTTCTTTGATGGTGACACACGACTGCTCGTCGGCGACATTATAGGCTGTGCCGCTTACACCTTTATATAATATAGTGCGCAGAGCCTCGGCACAGTCCTTAACATAAATCCAGGAACGGTACTGGCTGCCGTCGCTGTTCAGAACAATATCCTCGCCCCGTGCGACGTTGCGCAGGAACTGGGCATAGGCGCGGTTGTCGCTCTCGGTGAAGTTGGCGCCGTAGGTGTGGCAGGGGCGAGCCACCACAACATCCATGCCGTACTGGGCGGCGTAGGCAACACACAGGGTCTCGGCGGCACGCTTCGACGAGGGATAGCAGGCGCGCGGCGTCATCGTGTCCACATAGCCGCTGTCCTCTTCGCGCCAAAGTTTTTCCCCGTTGTCGCTGCCGTAGACCTCGCCCGAAGAGACGTAGAGCAGACGCTCCATGCCGTGGTTGCGCCCGTATTCAAGCAGGTTTCGCACACCGTCGATGTTGGCAGCCATCACGCCGACTGGGTCAGTGGAAAAGCTGCGCGGGTCGGCACCGCTGGCTGCGTGGACAATAAGATGATAACGGGTGTCTCCCTCCAGCGGACGGCACACGTTGTGACGCACAAAGTGGAAACGGCTGTTGCCCACGTACTTTGCAAAACGCTTTCCTGCACGCTCCTCGTTACGGCATGCGGCATAGACATCGTGCAAGCCCTCCGCCATGAGCAAATCGACAAGAGCCGACCCGATAAGTCCGGTGGCTCCTGTCACAAGTATGTTTTTTCTTTCCATATCTTCCTTTACTTCAGCCATCCTTCCCGCTCCGTGTGCATCAGCGCCTTCAGGATTTCGAGGTCCTCGACGGTTGTAATCTTGATGTTCTTCTCCGAGCCGGGCACGATGTGCATCTCCCTGCCGCCAAGCTCCGCCATGAGCGTGCAGGTAGCCACCGAGTCGGTGATACCCCTTGCGGCAGCCTCCTTGTGCGCCGCCATCACGTCGCCGAGAGCGAAAGTCTGCGGCGTCTGCGTGCGGATAAGTTTGTCGCGCGGGATGCTTTCGGAGGTTGTAAAGCCGTCGTCGCTCTCAAGTATCGCCTCGCGGCACTTTATCCCCGTCACCGCGCTGCCGTACTTCTTGCACACGGCGATGTTGCTGGAGATGATGTCCTGCGACAGCAGCGGGCGCACGGCATCGTGGATAAGCACAAGGTCGTCGTCCTTTACGCCAGCCTCATGCAGCCCCCACACTCCGTTGTGAATGGACTCCATGCCGCTGCCTCCGCCTGGAAAAATCCATTTCAGCTTGGTGACGGAAAACTGGTTGGCATACGACTGCACCACCGTCTGCCAGCCGTCGAGACACACCACGGCAATGCCGTCAATGTCGGGATGGCGCTGAAACGCCATGAGTGTGTGGATGATGATGGGGCAGTTGTCCACGTGCATGAACTGCTTTGGAATGTCCTGCCCCATTCTGTTGCCGCTTCCGCCGGCTATAATCAATGCGAAATTCATTTTTTAATTTTGAGTTACGAATTAGCACACTCTGCTTCCCGGCTTTACGCCGCGGAGAATGGTGGTAACGCTCAGGTCGCCGTCGAAGTTCTCGGCAGAGAGAATCATTCCCTGGCTCTCAATGCCCATGAGCTTGCGCGGAGCGAGGTTGGCGATGAAGAGCACGTCCTTTCCTATGAGCTCCTCGGGCTGATAGAACTTTGCGATGCCGCTCACGATGGTGCGGTCGGTGCCCGAGCCGTCGTCGATGGTGAACTTCAGCAGCTTGTTCGCCTTTTTCACCTTCTCGCAGTTCTTGATGTGCCCCACGCGGATGTCGAGCTTCTCAAAGTCGCTGAAGTCCACGGTGTCCTTTATCGGCGCAGCCTTGTAGGCGGCGGCTTCGTTAGCCTTCTTGGTGTCCTCCAGCTTCTGCAGCTGCCGTGCGATTACCTCGTCCTCTAATTTTTCAAACAGCAGCTCAGGCTCTGCCAGCTGGTGACCGGGCTTGAGAAGGGTGGTAGAGCCAAGCTCGTTCCAGTCGAAGCTGCTGAGATTTATCATCTGGCGCAACTTTGCACTGCTGAACGGCAGGAACGGCTCAAAGGCGATGGCGAGGTTTGCCACAAGCTGGAGCGAGATGTAAAGTATGGTCTCCACGCGCTTGGGGTCGGTCTTCCACACCTTCCAAGGCTCGCATTCGGTGATGTAACGGTTGCCTATTCGCGCCAGTTCCATAGCCTCTGCCTGAGCCTCGCGGAACTTGAACACGTCGAGCAGCTGCTCCACGTTTTCCTTCACGTTCTTAAACTCGTCGAGCGCCTTCTGGTCTATGTCGGTCAGCTCTCCGCACTCAGGCACCACGCCGCCCCAGTATTTCTTTGTGAGCTGCAGGGCGCGGTTCACGAAGTTACCGTAGACAGCCACCAGCTCGTTGTTGTTGCGGTCCTGAAAATCCTTCCAGGTGAAGTTGTTGTCCTTGGTCTGCGGGGCATTGGCGGTGAGCACGTAGCGCAGCACGTCCTGCTTGCCCGGCATGTCAACGAGATACTCGTGGAGCCACACAGCCCAGTTGCGTGATGTCGAAATCTTGTCGTCCTCAAGGTTGAGGAACTCGTTCGACGGCACGTTGTCGGGCAGAATATATCCGCCGTGAGCCTTCAGCATGGTGGGGAACACGATGCAGTGGAACACGATGTTGTCCTTGCCGATGAAATGCACCAGACGGGTGTCGTCGTCCTTCCACCATTTCTCCCAGCTGCCCCACTTCTCGGGGTTCTTGTCGCACAGCTCCTTTGTGTTGCTGATATATCCGATGGGCGCGTCGAACCAAACGTAGAGCACCTTGCCGTCGGCTCCCTCCACGGGCACGGGGATTCCCCAGTCGAGGTCGCGTGTCATGGCGCGCGGCTGCAGGTCCATGTCGAGCCAGCTCTTACACTGCCCGTAGACGTTGGGGCGCCACTCCTTGTGTCCCTCAAGAATCCACTCCTTGAGCCACTCCTGATACTTGCCCAGCGGCAGATACCAGTTCTTCGTAGGCTTCTTCACCAGCCCGTGGCCGGGATTGTTCTTGTTGGTCGGGTTGATAAGCTCGTCGGGCGAGAGCGTGGCGCCGCACTTCTCACACTGGTCGCCGTAGGCACCCTCGGCGCCGCAGCGCGGACATGTGCCCACGATGTTGCGGTCGGTGAGAAACTCGCCCGTCACCTCGTCGCAATACTGCTCCTCCACGTGCTCCTCCAGCTCGCCCTTGTCGTAGAGAGTGCGGAAGAAGTCGGAGGCAAACTTATGATGAATATCCGAAGTCGTGCGGCTGTAGATGTCGAACGAGATTCCGAAGTCCTCAAACGACTTTTTGATTAGGCTGTGGTAGCGGTCCACAACCTCCTGCGTGGTGATGCCTTCCTGACGCGCCCGTATGGTGACAGGCACTCCGTGCTCGTCGCTGCCGCCGATGAATACAACCTCCTTCTTCCTAAGTCGCAAATAGCGGACGTAGATGTCTGCGGGAACATACACGCCAGCCAGGTGTCCTATGTGCACGCCGCCGTTGGCATAAGGCAGGGCAGCAGTCACAGTAGTCCTCTTATAATTTTTGTTTTCCATAAATTTAAAAGTACTTTTGATATTTTGCTGCAAAGTTACGAATAAATGAGAGAAAAACAAAATAAATCATAATTTATTTTTATTTCCGAGTGTGAGGAACTTATTTAAAATTAATATTTTTTTGCGACAATTCTGCAACTATACATTATTTATTAATAAAGATTTAGATTCTCGCGGCGGCTTTGAAACTGTTTTTGCCGTTTTGCCAGCCGATATTCCCGAAGAAAAAATTTTCTATAGACCAAGATTTAAAATTCTGTAGACCTAGAGAATTTTTTCTGTAGCTCTACAAAATTCCCGAACGTTCGAAAAAAAATTCTTGAACGTTCGGGAAATAAAAATCGAACGTTCGATTTTTCTGAGAATCCTGGAAGAAAAAAGAGAGCTGCGCAACATCACGTCGCACAGCCCCCAAAACTATCCACTTAAATAGCAATCTGAAAGGTTGCTATATAGCTGTTTTCACTTCACAGTTTGAAGCCTTTCCTTTATTTCACCGTTGACGAGACGTTGTTCTTCTCGTAGTAAGCCTTGTAGTCCTCGCCGCCATACTTCAGTCCGAGGTCCTCGCCGGCAAGTCCGTCGCAGAAGCCCTTGTAAGCCCACTTGCGCAGATAGTCCTTGTCGAAAAGGTTTGGCACCTGACCGTTGAGCCAGTACTCGTGCTCAGCCTCGTTGTCAGACAGGCTCCAGATGGTGATGCCGCTCTGCTGTGCAGCGGGAACGTTGGCGAAATAAGACTCAGCTATCACGCGGTAGGCGTCAGCCTGAGCCTGATACTGCGCCGACGATGGAGAACCAGTGCCGAGGGTGATGTCAAGCTCGGTCACTCGCACGAGCTTGCCCGTTGCCGCCATGGTCTGGAACTGAGCGTCCACCTTTGCCTTGAGGTCTGCTATGATCTGGGCGTTCTTCGCAGTGTCGTCGGTAGGACTGATGCTCACGTGCATCTGCGTGCCGATACCGTCGACGACAGGCGAGCCGTTGGCAGCGTCGATGTCCTTTGCAAACTTGATGAGCGCCTCAAGCTTCTTCGGATTGCTCTCCAGGTTGTAGTCGTTGACGAAGAGCTTGGTCTCTGCGGGCAGATATGCGCGCGCCTTCTGGAATGCCTGCACGGCGAAGTCAGGAACATAATATCCCCAGTAGAAGTGTCCGCTGCCCCAGTTGAGGCTCAGACCCTCAGCCTCGGTTTCTTCGGGAGCCTCGTCGTAGTATGTCACGTCGTCCTCGGTCCATGAGCCGCCGAACACGTTGTCCACGCCGCGCACCTTGCAGTCGCCGTCGGTGATAGGCTCGTTGATAACGTCGTAGCCGTAGGGCACGATGTTCTTCTCCTTCAGGTGGTCTGCCATGCCCTTAATCCATGTGTCCATGGCGCCGAGCAGTGCCTCGCGCTTCTCCTCAGGCGTCTTGAATGTGTAGATGATGCCTCCTGCACGCGTCTGTCCGCGTTTTCTTGCCGACGCTGCGCTGTTTTCCAAGGTGACTTTCACATCGTCAATGTAATAAGTAACACCCGGCACTGAGCCAAAATCAAGATTAAACGTCCATGTTGCCTCCCCGTCCTTGAAGTCGGTGGAGAAGTTCTGCAGAACAACATCTATAAGCATCCAGTTAGTTGACGTTTCAAAGCTTTCGGTCCAGGAAGACTGGGTTCCGGTCCAGTTCATCCACGGCCACTGGTTTGACAAGGCGCTTGAGAAAGACACGCGTCCAGCACCTGCCTGATTAGACTTGACATAGAACGACAGGCGCACCTTTTCACCGGGGAAAGTAGGAATGGCGGCGCTTGTGAGCTGCAAATCCCAATAGTTTGACGAAGAAGCAGAAGCAGTCATCTTGACCACATGCTTGCCGTCTATGGCATCGGCAGCCTCAACAGCCTCAATTCCGTCGCCCCTGTTCTGCGAATCCCAGCCATCGATGCCGTTTTCAAACGAGCCGTTGGAACAATAGTTGGCAGGTCCTTCCTTCTTCTTGCCAAACTGGACATTGTCAAGCCATACATTTCCCGTTCCTCCGCCAAAGTCGATGGTGATGTGGGTAGGAGCATTAGCGATAATGTCATCGGTAATCTCAAACTCCTCTTCAAAGTAATACCATTTGTCAGCTGCGTTTATAGGCTGATGGAAATACTTCTTGGCACTGTATGTGCTGCGGTTTTGCAGCTCAGCCTGGAAGTCAGGGTCACTGTGGTCGGCCTTCACATAGAACGACAGGATATATACATCGCCCGCCTCAAGCTGAATCTGCGGCAATGTGTAGAAAGCCTGTGCAGAATAGTTTGCCCCTGCCTTAGGATTGGAAAGCTTTATTGCATAGTCGCCCTCATATCCCTCACCCTTTGCAGAAATGCTCTGGGTACAGCCATCTGACGACCATGCTCCCCATCCGTTTGTGTTTCCGTTCTCGAAGTCCGAATTCTCAACGATGTTCTCTATCTTGCCGTTAGGGTCGGATATAATCTGCACGTCAGGCGCGATGAGCGACTTCAGATAAGTCTGTTGCTGCTGTGTGTGCCAGATGAAGTTGTGGCCGTAGAGCGGCATGTTGTTCTCCTGCAGCGCGGCGATGAGCGCGTCTACAGTCTCAAACTTCAGCGTGCCGTTGTTTTGCACCACCGCGTCCATCTTCATGGCGTTGCCCGGGGTGAACAGCTGGTAGTTTGCCGTGGCGAGGGTGCCCTCGCCGTTGGCGTTGCTCACGTACATGTCGGCTCCCATGCCTATTCCGATGAGCGAACCCGCGGGAGCGTAAGCCTTGATGTCGCTGTAGTTGGCAAGAACCTCCTTCACGGCAAGGGGAATCTCAGCCTTTGTCACCTGCCCGTGTCCGTCGGGAGTGCCCCACTCCATTATCTGGTCGTCGCAGCTGGTGAGCGCCGCCGACATTCCCAGACAGGAGAACAAGAATACTTTACTGATATTATATTTCATAATCTTTTAATCTTTTTGAAATCAAACGTTGTTCTTATTTTAGAAATCGCTCACTGTAATCTGCTTGGTGTTGACCACGCGCAGGTTGTCGATGTAAATCTTCTGGCTGAAGGGCTTCGCCTTGTAGGTGATGGCGTCGGAGAACTCCAGGTCGGCGTTTACAAAGAGGAGCACGAAGTTGCGGTAGCTGCCTGCGTTGCGGTCCTCGACAATCTTCTGGAAGGTTACGTCGGGAGCCTTGCTCGGGTCGTAGTTTCCAAAAGCGGTCATCGGTATGGTTATGGTTTTCCAGCTGGCTCCCGTGGTGTAGGGAGTGTGGCTTCCGTCCTCGTTGAGCCAAGGCACCCAGACGGTGGCGGTGTTGGTGTACTGGTCGCTGAACTTGGTGCCAGCCGAGCCGTAGCCGTAGTTTGAGAGGTTGTTCTGCAGAGAGAATTCCAGCTGTCCGCTCTCGTCCCAAGCCTCGGGCACGTAGATGTCGAACTGTATTCCCACCTCCGAAGCCGGAGTCTCGGCAGGAATCATGCTGTACATGCGGCTCCAGTCGTCGTTGGCATTGTCGTTGCCCGCCGTTGCCCAGAGCAGTGCGTTTGAACCGGCGTCCAGACCGCCAGTGTCGAGCTTCGACTGCGGCACGAGCAGCGCCACCTTGCCGCGCCCGGTGTTGAGCGGGTCGTCTACGAGGTCGTCGCTGGAGTATGTTGCGCTCCACGAGCCCAGCTCGCCCTTGTCGCTGAAGTTGGTGATGAATGTGCGGAAGTCGTTGAAGTATGCGGGGCTGACGGCGGTGCCGTTGGCGCCCTCGCTGGTGATTGAGCCGGCTTCGGTCACTCCCTCGGGCATCACGAAGGCGTAGAACTCGCCGTCGGGGTCGCTCACGATGCCGCTTGTCACCTCAACGCCGCCGGGCAGGGTTATCTTAGTGGTCTCCTGCAGGTTGGCACCGTACACGCGCACCGTCTCGCCCGGCTGCGGCAGGGTGTTGTCGACGCTCGTCACGCTCGGCGACGCCGCGCGGATGGTAAACTCGTGGGTGAGCTTGGTGCCGTCCTTTACAAATACGATGGTGTTGCGCACTTCCGGGTCAGCCTTGTCCACGGGAGTCTTGCTGTTGAGCGTCACCCACACGTTGTTGTCGGTCATCAGCGCATTGTTGAAGTATGTATCAAAACCGTTGATGTATATTTTCTTCAAGCCCGTGAATCCCGAGCCCTCGATGCGGATGAGCTGGCCCAGACGGGCAAAGTCCACCTCGCGGCTCTTCATCTCCTCGTCCTCAGCGTCCTGAAGATAAATCTTCGACACGGTCATTGGGGCAGACTGCGAGTCGTCATCGTCGCTGCACGACGTGAGCCATGTTGCAGCCAGTGCCACGCACAGTGTCCATATATATTTCTTAGCGTTCATAATATCTTTTTATTTTTATTGTCAGGAGTAAGGGGTATCTCCTTTTTACTCCATTAATTATTAAACATTCTCCTATTTAAAACAAGTCAGCGTCGGCTACCTCACGCTCTCCGAACTCATAGCTCACGGTGGCGATGTTGCCGTCGGCATCGGGCTTGAGCAGAGGGTTCTTGGTCTGGTCGGTGTCGGCTATAGGCAGAGTCAGGTTCTTGGCTGTTGCCACTGCAACGCTCGGACCCGGAGCCGTATAGCTGTCACTCAGCTTGTAGGTGTGAGTGCTGCTCTCGTAATAGCTTGCGTTGCGGTTCTGGTTGTTCACATAGTTCACAACCTCCTGCTGACGGTAGTAGCCGCGGCGCACAAGGAAGTACCAGTATGTGCCCTCGAAGGCAGTCTCCACGCGGAACTCGTGGCGCAGGTCCTCGTAGCCCACGCTCTGTTTCTCGGGCACGTTGGCACGGCGGCGCAGGGCGTTGAACAGGCTCAGGGCCTTGCTGTCGGTGGTGGAAGTATTGTTGCCTATCATGGCATCCACGTAGTTGAGGTAGACCTCGGCAAGACGCATCATGTAGGTGTTGATGCCCGAGTTGTTGTTTACGGCAAAGCCGTTCACGGCGTTGGTGCCGATAACGTACTTCTTGACGTTGGCACCCTGACTGCCGGCACTTTCGGTTACGCCGTAGATGTAGGGATTCTCAGGGTCGGTGGAGAGCTCGGGGTATTCCTCGCCGTAGGAAGCCACAGAATAATGGCGGCGCACGGCATCGTCGATCACGACGTTGTCGCCGAGAGTCTTGTCGTTATATTCCTTGAACTCCGACCAGAGGTCGTAGGAACAATATGTGGAGCCGCCCCAGGAGTTGCCCTGATTCACAGCCGTGCTCCAGGCGAGGAAGCGGGTCATCGACTGAGCCAGACCTCCGTCGGCGCCAGCCTGGAACTGCAGCTGGAAGATGCTCTCGTCGTTGTTGTTCTGCGTGGCGGCTGCAAACAGGTCGGCATAGTTGTCGAGCAGTTTGTAGGGTCCGTTGTCGATTACCATGGCGGCAGCCTTGCGTGCCAGGTCGAGATAGTACTCGTTGCGCGTGCCGCTGTTCTTTTCGGTTGCAATGTTGCTGCCGTCGTAGCGCCCGCTGGTGGTGAGCCCCGCCATCGAAAGGTAGAATCGCGACAGCATGGCGTAAGCCGCATACTTGTTAACGCGCCCTGTGGCAGGCGATGTTGCCGGCAGGTTCTTTGCGGCGAACTCAAGGTCGCGGATGGCGAACTCTATGACGTCGGTCTGGCGGCATGGCGGCACCACGTAGCCGTTGACGAGGTCCTGAGTGTCCTCATAGATGATGCCGCAGCCCCAGAGCGTGCCGATGTACCAGTAGGCAAGTCCGCGCATGAAGCGAGCCTCGGCAATACCCTGAGTCTTGCCCTGCTCGGTGACTTCCGCCATCGAGAAGTTGCGGATGTTGTTCAAGGCGTTGTTAGACTGCGCCACCACAGAGTAGAGCGCGCCCCATGCCTCGGACAAGCCAACCGAGAGACCCGTCTCCGTGAAGTTTGTATAGGGATAGATGTAGTCGGAATACTGCGCCGTGATGTTGTTGGCGCGGCCGTCGCCCATTCCGTAGTAGAACTTGTCGTTGAAGTCAAACCATACGTAGCTGTAGAGCGGATATATTGCCTGAGCCACCGCCTTGTCGTCGCCGAAGAAGTTGTCCTGCCCCTGCTGGTATGTGTTCTTCTGCTCCAGAAAGTCGTCGGCGCAGCTTGTCACCGTCAGCATTCCGGCAAGTGCTATGGTGTATTTAAATATATTTGTTTTCATATCGTTTTATATTTATATGTGTAAATGCCCTTTCTTAAAGTTTAGAACTGAACGTTCAATCCCACGGTGTAGATGCGCGGCGACGGATAGCGGCTGTAGTCAACGCCGTTGAGCAGCGCGGTGCCGCGGAGCGAACCCACCTCAGGGTCAAAGCCGTCGTACTTTGTTATGGTGAAGAGGTTCTGCACGTTGCAGTAAACCTTGACATTGCTGAGGAAAGTCGCCTTGAGCCATGCGCGCGGCAGGGTGTAGGATAGCGCCACGTTCTGCAGGCGGATGTAGGAACCGTCTTCCACGTATGCGTCGCTCACCCGGAAGTTGCTGTTAACGCCGCTCTCGGTCGAGAGGCGCGGCATCATGGTCGAAGGATTGGTGACGCGGTAGTTGCGGTAGTCCTCCGGACCGTTGGGGTCTATCTTCTCAATGCGGGCATAGTTGAGCACGGTTGTGAGCTGGTTGGCTGTGGAGCCCGTAATCTCAAGGAAACGCCTGCCGTAGTTCATCACCTTGTTGCCGTAGGAGCCGTTGAACTGGAAACTCAGGTCGAAGCCTTTATAAGACAAGGTGTTGCCGAATCCCCATGTGAACTTAGGCTCGGGGTTGCCGATGAAAGTCTTGTCGTTGTTGTCGATCACTCCGTTGCCGTCGCGGTCCTCGAAGATGTAGTCGCCGATGAACACGCCGCCCGCCGTGGGCGAGGTGGCAATCGACGCACCCTCGGGCAGAGCCACGGGCTTGACGTTGCCGTTGGCGTCCTTGTAGTAGAAGTCCTCGGGATTGTTGAAGCGGCCTATGACCTTGTGCCCCCAGAACTGTCCGATGGGATGCCCCACCACGGTGTTTGTCACCACGGCTGTCTCAGAGCCAATCTGAAGTGTCTGCGGCAGGTTGCCGGTCTCGGAGTCGAGCGAGACAACCTTGTTTCGGTTGAGCGAGAACACCACGTTAGAGCTCCACGAGAAGTCCTTCTTCACGATGTTCTGGGTGTTGAGGGTAATCTCCACGCCGGTGTTGCGCAGCGAGCCGATGTTGCCCCAGGGATTTGACGCCGCGCCATACTTTGAGCCGCCGCCCGAGCCGAGGAATGCCGGCAGGTCGATGCTCATGAGCAGGTCGTTGGTCTTCTTGTAGTACCAGTCGACGACGAGGTCGATTCGGCTGTTGAAGAGCGACAGGTCGATACCCACGTTGGTGGAGTATGTGGTCTCCCACTTCAGGTTCTGGTTGGCGTTGTTGGCATTGAGCACGCCCACGCCCCATGTGGTGGTGTAGTTGGCAAGCATTGCCGCGTAAGCCCACTGCTGCACGTTCTGGTTACCCGTGGCTCCCCAGCCCAGACGGAGCTTGAGGTTGTTGATAACCTTGTTGTCCTTCAGGAAATTCTCCTGGCTCACTCTCCATGCGAGGGCTGCCGAGGGGAACCATCCGTAGCGGTGACCTTCAGCGAACTTGTTTGAGCCGTCGCAGCGCAGTGTGGCGGTGAGAAGGTAGCGGTCGTCGAAGTTATACAGCGCACGGCCGAAGTAAGAGAAGAGTTTGAAACCGTCCTGATAGCCGTCTATGTTTACGTTGGCGCCTGTGGTCTCGCCGCCGCGCAGGTCGGTCACGAGGTTCGACAGGTAGCCCGAGTTTTTGGTCGACATATTCTCCCAATAGCTCTGGCTCATCTCCTGTCCTGCCATCACGTTGAGATTGTGTTTCTCGGCAATCTTTCCGTTGTAGGTGAGGATATTTCGCCACGACCAGTATTTTGTGTCGTTCTTGTACCATGCGCCGTCGCGCTGCGAGCTTACGCGTACTCCAAACTCATAGTCGGGCTGGTAGGTCTTGGTCTTGTTGAGATTGTAGTCGGTTGAGAGTTCTGTCTTGAAGGTGAGCCCTTTCAGCAGCTCGGCTTCGAGATAGGTGTTGATGCGGAAGTTGAGACGCTTGGCGTAGTTGGTCTTGATTTCGGCGAGAGCCACGGCGTTGTCGGGCATCCACTGGTCGTCAGGACCGTCGTATCCGCCGCTTGGGTTGCGCACGGCAACCGATGGCTGCGACTTCAGCGCCGTCATGATGATGTCCCAGTTTTTCTCCATCTCCTGCTTCGAGTCGGAAAGCGAGAATGAGATTCCGCCCTTGAGCCATTTTTTCAGCTGGCTGTCGATGCTTCCGCGCAGAGTCTGGCGCTTGAATCCCGTGGCGAGCGCTATACCGTCCTGGTTCAGATAGCCGGCGCTGATGGCAAACGTAGTCTTGTCGTTGCCGCCGGTCATTGAGAGGCTGTGGTTGGTCATGAATGCCGTGGAGAAGAGCTCATCCTGCCAGTCGGTTCCCTCGCCCAGCAGCTCGGGGCTGATGAACGTAGAGCTTGCCGGCTTGATCTTGGCATCGGAGATGTCGTTGTAGTGCTGGGCATACTGGCGCAGGTTAAGCACGTCGAGCTTCTTGGGCATCGACTGCCAGCCCACGTAACCGTCGTAGGTGATGGTGGCCTCGCCGCTCTTGCCGCGCTTGGTGGTGATCATGATCACACCGTTGGATGCGCGCGAGCCGTAGATGGCTGTTGCCGAGGCATCCTTGAGGATGTCCATGGTGAGGATGTCGCTCGGGTTGATGGCTGCCAGAGGATTGGTGTTGCCGTTGTCAGAGCCGTCGGAATCGATGATTACCCCGTCGATGACAAAGATAGGCTGCGACGAGGCGTTGAGAGAATTGGTACCGCGGATGCGGATGGTCGACGAACCGCCGGGAGTACCGGTGTTTGCCTGAATCTGCACGCCGGCGGCGCGGCCCTGCAGCACCTGGTCGATGCTGGTGGACACGGTTTTCTCGATTGCCTTGTTGTCAACCTGAGTCACGGCACCCGTGAGGTCCGACTTGCGCATCGTGCCGTAGCCCACCACCACTACTTCGTTGAGCAGCTGGTCGTCGGCGCTCAGCGTCACGTTTATCACTCGCTGGCTGCCCACCTTCACCTCCTTGGTCTTCAAGCCAAGATAGGAGAACGTGAGAGTAGCACCGGGACGCACCGAGATGGAATAGTTTCCGTCGATGTCGGTGACCGAGCCTGTCGACGCGCCCTTTACCTTGACAGTGGCTCCGATGACCGGGCCTTCACTGTCGCTAACCTGTCCTTTGACTGTCACGTTCTGTGCCATCGCCAAGAGCGGCATGAGCATCAGAATGATTGCAAGTCCAAAGGTTTTGAATACATTTGTAGTGCAATTCATCTTTCGTTAGTTTTTATTGATTTATATAATTAGTTTTTTATCTGATACATTATTAGTTTTTTCGATTTATATAGTTGCTGTCTGGTAACAAATTGTTTAGCTGCCGTAACATTCTTCCATCTTTTCAGGCACAAAGGTATTAATATATTTTATAGCTGCCCTTTGCAGGCGTCTCATTTGCGTTTCTATTTGTAACATACCAGTAAAAACGTATCTTTTTTTGTGTTTTTAGTACATTTTGAAACAGGTGTAACCGTTCTCAATGTTTTTCTTTTCAACAGTAATATCCATAAATAAACCAGTAATGTTCAGAAATAATAATGTTTGCTAAAGCAAATAATGACAAAAAATTTATTTTCATTGGTGGCATAGCCACAAAAAATATTTTATTGGTCATTACTGGTTTATTTCTGGACATTACTGTTCAAGAAATCACTATTGTCGGGTAGTCACAAATAAGTTTAGGGGGTGGCGCGTCATTGTCCGCGGGAATTTCGGGAGTGTGTCGGGAGAAAAAGATGCCATACTGGGAGAAAGAGA
>JAUNSB010000114.1:0-13773 GCA_030539375.1 Prevotella sp. | reverse complement strand
AGCATTGCATCAAGATGAAAAGACCGTGAGAACTAAAGAAAATAACGAGAATTTGTAAGTCCAAAAAACTGTATCATAACGAATTTCTTCATATTTCAAATGATTTATAACAAACCATAATCCAATAGTTTCACCTAATAAAATAATTACCAAACATAATACAATATAGACTAGGATAATTGAAGAATAAACATCTTGTAATCTTGATAAATCATGTCTAACAATTTCAAATGAGAAATACCTCTGGGAAGCTGAAGCTAATGCATTATTCAAGAATGCAAACATTGTGACACAACCACCAACTACATTATATAATCCATAATCAGAAGCACCTAATATCTTTAATAACTCTCGTACAACAATAAGGTTTACAGCCATTATCAGAAGCATTCTGATGTATAAGAAAACCGTATTTACGAAAATCCTTTTATTGTGGGATGCATTTATAGACATAAATCATTCTGTTATAAAATCAATCAATTCACGTACACAACCTTCACCACCTTTTCTGCTCATAACCTTGATGTTAGGAATATCTTTCACCTTATGATGTGCGTCTGCCGGGCAGGCGGCTATACCCACTGCAGATAATAAGTCTATGCAGTTGATGTCATCACCAATATACGCAACTTCCTGCATGGTTATACCAAGTTCTTCACAAATTGACTTCGCGACGGTAAACTTCCCACCATCACGTCTGCCTTGGATAAGATAGTCAAGCTGTAGTTTGTCTGCACGCCGTTGATTGAGTTGTCTGTCTTCGCTTGTAATAATCGCTGCCTTAATTCCTGCTTTTCTAAGCAAACCGAAGCCCATGCCGTCACGAGTGTTGAACTTCTTCAATTCATCACCGTTTTCGCTATAATACATACCTCCATCGGTGAGCGTACCATCAATGTCAGAGATGAAGAGTTTTATCTGTGGCTTGGACTCTGTCTTATGATTAAGGATATGTTTACGCATCATATTCTCAAGGACAATCCAGTCGTCAGGCTCGTCAATTTCTGCAGCTGTATATTCTGGCATTTCATAGATTCCTATCTTACCGCCAAGACGATTGCCATAAGACAGGATATTGCCTACCTTATTTATATAGAAAGCACCGTTCTCCATCAACATGCCTTTGAAGTTCTGACGACGTGGACGATTCATGTAGTCGTAGTTCATACTTGTACCGTCCTCGTTCCAGAAGAAACGGTAGTTACGGACACAGGTTATGATGCTGTCATATCTGCCTTTCGCATACATCTGTAAGGCTTCTGTGAAGTGCTTGGTTTCTGTAAGAGGGGATGTCGCCTGTACCAGCATAAAAATGCTGTCTTCTGCAAGGTGGGCATAATTGATATATTCCAGCATGACACTTTCCGTAGATGCTGTATCACATGCGTTTTCTGCAGAACGTCGATAAAGCGTAGTCTTTTTGTAATTACGGCTTTCTACAGTATTCCAAATATCATCGGAATCAGTTGCTACAATTATTTCATCGACTTTCGGACAAGCCTCCAATGCCTCAATATTCCAGCATACAAGAGGTTTGCCACAGAAGGACTTAATATTTTTGAGAGGAATGGATTTACTTCCACCTCTTACGGGTATAAATGCAATAGTTTTCATTTACCACTTAACTTGATTTTTCTTAAGCTTGTTACGTTGTACCTTTTCTATGTCGAGAATATCTTCTTTCTTATAAGTGAGAGCTTTGGCTACTGCCCGGCAGTCACGTGCAAGTTTGCGAACACCATCAGGTTCCAGAGATGCTGCATGGTCAGTTCCCTTCCAAGTACGATCAAGTGTGTAATGGCGTTCTATCCATTCTGCACCAAGAGCTACGGCAGCACTGTCTACAGCAATACCGAGATGATGACCAGAGAAACCAATAGCTTTCACTCTATCTTCATATTCTTGCCTCATACGAGTAAGTTCCAATAAGCAAATATCCTCAAATGGTACAGGATAACCACTGGTGCAATTATAAAGGACAACATCCTTGGCCCGTCCTTTTTTCTCAAAGAAAGTCACAATTTCCTCTTCCTCTTCTTTCGTTGTCATGCCGAATGACAGGTGAATCTCTCCATCGAAGTTATCGCACAGATATTGGAGCATCGGCTTGTTGAGGTTACAGGCAGACGGAATCTTAATAAGTTTCGGGTGTAAAGTTGTAATTTCTTTGGCGGAAGTTACATCCCATACAGAAGTCGAATATTCTATTCCAAATTCATTGCACCATTCCTGCAGTTGGCGGTGCTGGTCAAGCGTGAACTCCAAAAACTCACGGTGTGCCCCGTATGTTGGACCGTATGAGTTTTCAGGATGAGGATGCGGTGCATTATACTCTTCCGGAGTAAGTAACTCCCTATTGCAACGTTTCTGAAACTTGACAACATCAGCTTTGCAATATGTTGCTGCTGTCATGATTAACTCCTTGGCAATCTGCATATCACCTTTGTGATTGCAACCGATCTCGGCTATAATTTTTGGTGTGTTCATATCTTATTCTTTAATCAAAAATGTAAATATTTATTTTTCAGTCTTATCCTCAATAATTTCCAAAAGATTGGATAATGTAAGTGTTGGGGATAGCAATTGCGACAATGGTATTTCAATCTCTCGACCTAACACCTGCGATAATCGTTTTTCCAAATTTACTCCCATACGTACACGAGAGGTAGAATTTGTGTTTTTAGTATTCCTATATGTTTGTTACATCGGCTATTCGGTAAACTTATAGATAAGAAACTCATCCAAAAGTTTTACCAGACACCAATAAAATGGAATATATAAGGTTGTATATTCTTTATTCCTGTTTGCTATTGTCACTATAATTCTTGATTATTGGCAGCAACAATAAAGCCTCACAAAAAAGAGGTGTTGCATTACATTCAAATTCTTCGTTTGCTTTAGTTTTGATTTCAGGATTTTGCCCCAAAGCTGATACGGGTACAACTTTGACATCTTTGAATGTTTTCTGCAAATAGAGTAAAGTCGCTTCTACTTGTTGAGCTATTCGCTTTTCAGATATTGCAGCTACACCTTCCTCATCTTGACCTTTGGCTACCTCCTTTATCGCTTCTTCTGCCAATTGAGACATGTTTTGTATAGCATTTAAGGCAATTGAGAATTTATTTTTTCCTTGTTCGTGAGGAAAGTCCCAAGTTGTCATATATTTGCCAGCTCCATCAGTCTCGACCTGTTTCAAAAATTTATTGCTGACAAGTTTATCTATCCATTGACGTAAGAACATACCTTCACCTATATATAAGTCTGCTTTGGGAATTACAAGCATGAATGTACGGTCTATAAGTTCTTTTTTATTCCCATGCATTTGTTTGAGTTTGGAAATGAAATTAATTAGTAGGTCATGACTATCCATACAGCCTCTTCCTGATTCCGCATGGGTATCTTTCTGTGCTCTGATTTTTTGCCATTCTTCAGAAGAGTTTTTGTCAATAAGAGTCATCAGATGTCTCCATGCAACCAAATCGAACAGAAATATGATATTATTCGCATTGGTTAATGGAGATTCTATCTCCTCGAAATTGGTTTCCTTTTGAAGCATTTCCTCAAATTTCTCACCTGCAATATCATTAATTACCAAATATGAAATTTTATCAGGTTCTTCAGCCTGGAATAGTTTCAGTTGTAAAGATGTTCGGCTACCTGTTTCTGTCGCCCCAGACCATTTGTTTTCATCAAAGTGCTGTTCATAATAATCCAGCAACATCTTACTCAGTGGAGAACATGGTTCGAAAATCATATTAAGTTTTGCCGCAGCTCGTTTTACTTGCACAATGGTAGCTTGTAACAATGTGGTTTTACTCGATGCTGTTCCACCTGCTAACAGCAGACTCTCGGTTGGTTCCTCTTTCGGTAACCAACCACAAATCTCAGCTTCAATCTCTACTTCGTCTTTTACTGATGAAGTTTTTTTCTGATTATGGAATCTTTTAATATATGTTGCTCCTGCAGGGATTGTTGCCGGAGTTCCTGCACAAACAAAGTCCGTCATATACAGAATAACTTCTTTCAGACCCTCTACACGTTGAAGAAGGTTATCCAGTTTTGCTTTATTATTATTGCTGCCAAGGCAGAGCGTATCAGCGATTTCATTAATGACTTTATGGGCATCTTCTGTATGCTGTTCACAAAAAGTACAATATGAATTAAATTGTCGTTTTAATTTTGACATAAAGTAAGAAGACTTCAAGATCTTAGCCAATGTCTTCCAGTCACGAAAAATGGAATAGTTTCCAAAAGAAAACTTTTCAATTACCATATCAGCAACAGCACCTTCTGTATCACCAAAATAAACTTCCAAAATTGCAATAAGTTTAGATAAACTTTCTATAGAATTTTTGTCATTATTATTGGTGTTGTCTGACAGTATTTTTTTACAATACTCCATTATTGTTGGTAATTTCCTCTCTAATTGTCCTAAAATAACATTGCCTTTAGGATTGTCTTCATTATTTGAATCTTTCAACTTGTTAATAATGTAGATTGCCGGCACTTCAATAGTTATAAGTTTATCTACCTTGGGTTGCTCAAAAGTCAAATCAATTAATCCTCCATTTAAATGAGGAGGCTCAAAAATACGCAAGAATTTTTCTCCTGAACATCTTTTACCTTCGATGAATGATGAAAGTTGCGGTATATCCTTCACTACATCATCTATTTTTTCCATATTAAGTTCACTAATAAATTCCGAAATTTTCGTTGCTATAGGAGAATTTATGGAACCGTCATATTGTAAATTATTTGAATCTATCATATAACAAGTGTCCTTAGAATGATAGCTTATCTCATGAGAATTATGTCTTCTCAATGAATTTTCTATCATTACGACCGTTTGTTTGTACAACTCTAACTGATGATTCATAATGGAGCAAGTGTTAGGCGTAAATTTCAACTTATAACTAGTTGAATACTGAAGACTCATTTCGCGTCCACAACAAGGACAAATTATAGCCCCATGTTGTTGATCCAATGTGTTCCAAAAATCTTCTTTTGTGTTTCGATATTGTATCATAATTGTTCTTATTTTATAGTCCTAAATTGAGTACTTACATTAATTGTCTGACGCTTAAATTCTAAGAAAAAAGTGAAATTTTCTCGAATTTAGCACTAAAAGTTATCGCATAGACTCATTCCTCTAAATGTTTGTGCCTGATATTAAATCTATCCAAATACTTATTAATAATCGGTGCAAGGTAATATTGGCTTCGGATGCTGTATTCCTTTTCCAAGAGAAGATAAAGACTTTCCCTTTCTTCATTGTATAATATATCTATTGGGTCTGGCAGATATTCACTTTGAGGTTTTTCCCATATCTCATGGTCATATTCAAGAAATTCTGTCAAATATATACTCATTGCTATTTCCTCAAAAAGGTACTCATGTTCAAGTTCAATCTTTCTTTGGGTTATTTTGTCTGTCATTCTTTTCAAATTATGTATGATGAACATATTGCTATAGTACCTTAAATTCAGATTCGTATTGAAAATTTCTATGGCTCTCTGCTTGATTTCTGTATATTCCTGTCTGTTCGCAATATCATTCCACCTTACAATATGATATTTTGTATATGAGTTATGGCTTTTTATGTAATCTTGAATTGTATTCCTTACATGCGAAAAGATATGCAGGCCTCTTTTTTCGTAGTTTCTTTTTGCATCTTCCGGATCTGTAGCCTTATCTTTTATTAGCAGATTATTGCCATATAATTTATCAACTATAACAAACAATAATTCAGAATAGTCGGAAAAAATGTGAAGAAAAAATCTCAGATTCTCTTTTACAAGAAAAAAGCCATTGGTATAAAGACAAATCGGTATAAATGCTTTTTTCATTTCTTGAAATAATATAAGTATAAAATAGAACGAAAAGACACATCTTTATAGTCTGGATGAAGATTGATTAGGAATGTGCCGACCTTACTTTTGATTCTAATAATAATTATTATTATCTCCGTAACGTACAATACAAACCATAAGATTTTTATTATTCGATCAAGGTTTATATTTGAGGTCAACAATATTTCTCCGTAAGGCAAAAGTATAATCAAAACGACCAATATGGCAGGAACGATATTGAATACTCGCATTATGGATAATATACGACTTGTAGCGATGATGTCCGAAATATAATACACACGTTTTTTTTCCTTGAATTGTTCACATGCTTCCATTTCATCCAAAGACATCTCCTTTTTTTGAAATTTTACAATAATATTTTCAAAATCACTATAGATGCATTTCCCCGGCAAATTTAGTGCTTCATATAACAGTGCACTTGCAACAGGCACTTGTGCAATAAGCAAACCTTCCATTTCTGTGTCAGTACAATTGATTTAACGCCCGATAAAATAATGTGTCCCTAAAAATAAGATTTTCATATCAACATTGCTTGTGTGTTTTCAGTTTATATGTCGTAACTATCCATAACGAACTTATTAATGTTGCAACAGGAGTATTCAATTGGATTAGCCAAACATTCCCCATTTTATTGCCTATATACGAAATAAGCAAAGCTAAAAATAGTCCGACAATTGTTGCAAATACTACTGTCATCTTTATTACTTTTTTTCTTAATATATTTTCATTGCCAAGACACCCCAAGATTATAGCTGGGCTGGAAATTGTAACCAGACTAAATATTGTATACAACCATTCTATTAGGTTGAATCCCATTATTTTGAAAACAATCCAGTATAACCCCAATGTTATGATTAGCATTACAAAAGTAATTTGTAAATACCTTTTTCTTCCTCCGTTAGATTTTATAAAATCAGTTGAAATACTTTGCACAACAGGAAGCAAAGAGCTGTCAACAGTACTCAGTAAAGCCATTAGGCATGCCATAAAAAGCAAAGGAAGGAATATATATGAAACAATAAAATCTTCTGAAGATGCCATACTTATTAAGATACCATTCAGAGAAACTTGTGTGTGTGGAAAGATCTTAAAAAACAATATGCCTAAGACTATAAACAAAGCCGAAATAGTTGCCGTAAGATAAAATCCTCGCATTAATCCCTTGCTGACCTCACTATAATCTCGTGTCGCGGAAATTAACTGCCAATTTCTTAGCATAGATGGAATCAAAAGAATATTAACAAAAATCATATTAAACAGTAGCGGCCACTCCAATAATAGCCCTTTGGTAAGAGGCATTGGGGTTGGGAAAAAATCTTTTATTGTTATAGTCGGTTTTTGCATAAACAGCCATATAATTATTACTGAAGCAACTATAAACATAAACCAAAATTGAAGTTTATCCGTTTTGACAACAGTGTTAAGACCTCCCAATCCAGTATAAGTAAATGCCACAATGGATATTAGTATCAATGCGATTTCTTTATATTCTGTTTTGATAAAGATATTGAAAATGTCAACTCCAACGTACAATTCAATTAGAAGGATTGAGACAATGCCAATAATCGTAATGAATGAAATCATCATTCTTATAAGTCTGCTATTATAACGTTCTCCCATGAATAATCCCAAAGTATTTCCTACAGAAATAGCATTGGATTTGTTTATATTGGCGTAGTCATATTTTTGCAGCTTAGGTAATATAGTCTTATTAAACAATAAAATTCCTATTAAATAACTTAATGGGGAAATTAGGATATATAATCCATTTTCCAATCCCAATGTTATAAAAAAGAACAATACAGTTGCCAGAGAGGTTGAAGCTGCTGCAAAAGAATTCCCAAATTCTGTTTTATTTAATTGTTTATCACAATTAAAATAAGATTTAACATCAGATTTGTAGATGATACCGTAAATTAGGAAATAAGCCAATATCCCTAATGTGCACATAAATATAACTTCAAAAGGTGTCATAATATATCTATTTTATTAAAAAGCAATAAGCGACTCACCAGAGACTCGAACTCTGACCTGCATCTTTTGGATATGGATACGACGTTATCCATGTCCAGAGGATGCCGTACTGACCTTTATACCAATGAGTCAAAAATTTTCTTACAATCGGTATCTGACGGGGCAATGTGCCATGTCATCATGGCACATTGCCTGATGTAGCCAAACATTCGTTCTTTAGTTCTTACCTTCGCCTTTTGTTTGACACCAGAGAAACAGGGATGCCCTGTTACTTCCGCAGAATCCCACTTCATGGCACATTCAAGTGAGCTGACAATCATGTCTGCAATGTTTTTGATATTGGCCGTGCAGAGTGTAAAATCATCGAAAGTCAATGATTCTATCCTGTTCGGTGCATCCAACGTGGGGTAGAAGTCACGGATTGCATTCAAGTCCAGCATTTTATATGCATACTCTATCTTGGCAGAGTCAATGGAGGCATGAGCGACAGAGTTGCGCAAAAGGCGGTAATAGTCAAACAAATCTTTCTGAAATCCCATGAGGCTTACCGTTATCAGCAGCTCGTTATTGATATTGTAAACAAGTTTGTCCAGTTCCGTTTGGAGTGATACTCCTTTTGGAGGTTTCCTGTCTGCTTTGAAAGCCGGATATCCCATCCCACGTATGTCATCCTGCAAATCTTCCACAAAAGATTCAAGAAAAGCACGGGGAGTAATCAGGTGGCGCAAAATGATTCCTTGTTTGTAATTCTTAATATCAATGTTATACAAATGCACACCAACCTCTTCGGAAACGGTCTTGACATATTGGTTGAAAGATGTTCCTCCGTCCCCGTACCCCTTTTCCAGATGCCTTATGGCAACCTCGATGTACTGTGTGAAAGCATCCGTTTTGCCAAGTTGTTTCTTGAGCTTCTTTACGGAAGGGAGGGTGAATGATGTCCCTCTTATTGACTTGTTATGCATACTTTCAACAGTTTGCTAATGACTTATAATCCATGCAGTCTTTCGGAAAGACGACCCTAGGAGTCCATATAGGTTTAATCTCTTTGGAAAATATCCCGCGTATACACCTTCTCCTGCACATCATCAAGGCAAGAGTCATAACGATTGGCAATAATCGCTTGGCTTTGAGCCTTGAACTCTTCCATATCATTCACCACCTTACTGCCGAAGAATGTGCTACTATCCTCAAGTGTAGGTTCATAAATAATGATCTCGGCTCCCTTTGCCTTTATACGCTTCATGATGCCTTGAATGGAGGACTGGCGGAAATTGTCGCTGTTTGATTTCATTGTCAGGCGATAGACTCCGATAATACAGTGTTGAGTGTTGAGTGAGGAGTGTGGAGTTGAATTGTACTGGTTATTTTCCGAGTAGGCATACCATCCAGCCTTTTGAAGTACGGCATCAGCGATGTAATCCTTACGTGTACGGTTGCTCTCAACGATTGCCTCTATAAGATTCTCAGGAACATCCTTGTAGTTGGCGAGCAGCTGCTTGGTGTCCTTGGGCAAACAGTATCCGCCATAGCCAAAGGAGGGATTGTTGTAATAGTCGCCCACTCTCGGATCAAGACTCACGCCACGGATTATACTCTGAGTGTCCAGTCCCTTCATCTCGGCGTATGTATCAAGTTCATTGAAATAGCTCACACGCTGTGCTAAGTATGTGTTGGCGAACAGCTTCACGGCTTCCGCTTCTGTCAACCCCATCATGAGAACAGGGATGTTCTTTGTGTAAAATGAAGAATGAAGAGTGAAGAATGAAGAATCTGCCTGCGGAGAGTTGGCTGCGCTTGCCTGACTGCCGATGGCACCCTCAACAAGGAGATGGGCGAAAGTTTCGGCTGCCTCTTTCATCTTGGCTACATCGGTAACCTTCAGTATGGCGTCGTTCTCCTCCTTGAAGTCCTCACGGTCGATAATCTTGGGATAGCCCACAATAATACGACTGGGATACAGGTTGTCATACAATGCCTTGCTCTCGCGGAGAAACTCGGGAGAAAAGAGCAGGTTGAACTGCTTAACTCCTTTGGCTGCATATTTTACATAGAGGCTACGAGTATATCCTACGGGAATGGTACTCTTAATCACCATCACGGCATCGGGATTCACCTCCAGCACAAGGTCTATGACATCCTCGATATGGTGAGTGTCAAAGAAGTTCTTCACCGGGTCATAGTTTGTTGGTGCGGCTATCACCACGAAGTCTGCATCACGGTATGCCTCCTTACCGTCAAGGGTTGCACGGAGATTCAAATCCTTCTCGGCGAGGTATTTCTCGATATATTCATCCTGTATCGGGGAAATCCTGTTGTTCAGCTTCTCCACCTTTTCTGGTATCACATCCACTGCAGTCACCTGATGGTGCTGCGCCAATAATGTGGCAATGCTTAATCCTACGTAACCAGTTCCTGCTACGGCTATTTTGAAATTTCTATCCATAAATTATGTTGTTAATGTGTGTTTTTTTAGTATAATTCCAATGAAGTATTACTTACTTTTACATTCAGCATATCTTCAGTGGCACTTGAAGTATATCTTACTTTGCAAGATAAAATATTCTGAGTTTTTTGAGAATATAATGTTCATCATACACCTTTAAATTTGAGGTGTATCCTATAGTCCCTATCTTATCAGATTGAATACGAAGCTGAATGTGATAATCCTGCACGGCAACTCAATCGTAATGTGGAAGTGCTGCTCGATTTTTGTTGCATTTGGAGCTATGGTGTTGTTGCCCCCGTTGATGTTCATGTCCATTTTGATTTATCGGTTTAAGTATCTTAGGATAAATGGACATGTATCTTAGGATAAATGGCAAAGTATCTTAGGATAAACGGTTAACTATCTTATGTTACCGGCTTTCTTGCGTATAGCCACGGCATTGTCGATGTGAATGCGTAGATTGTCAACCGTGATACCGTCGGTGACTTTCGGTGCCAACGGAGGAAGGAGACTGATGAAACGCGCCTTGCAAATCTCGTCTTTTGTGAGCCTGGGCTCTTTCTGCGCCATGACTGCCACCACTTCACCTATTTCCTTGGCTGTGGTGCAGGCGGAGAGCATGGAGAGATAGCCCTTGAGGTCTTCCACCTTATTTATATATATAGCCAAACGCTGGGCTTCCCCGGACAGGGGATGCCCTGAGTCGGAGGACTGGAGGACCCGCTCTGCCAGGTGGTCGCCATAGATGTGCTGCTCTGCCTTGGTGGCATTG
Source organism: Prevotella sp. (assembly GCA_030539375.1). Taxonomy (GTDB): domain Bacteria; phylum Bacteroidota; class Bacteroidia; order Bacteroidales; family Bacteroidaceae; genus Prevotella. Next base: position 2,708 of record JAUNSB010000114.1, on the reverse strand, counting down.
GGGAGTATCTGGTTTGAGCCTCCGTATATGTTGATGCTTATATCGCTCATTTTTATTAGTGTGGAGTGAGGAGTGTTGCTTAATTACTCAATGTATTTTCAACAGACATTCAACGGTTTTTCAATGCTGTTCAATAGAATTGTTTTTGGCTTTTCTACGTTGTACCCTTGCATCGTAGTCAAGGTGATGACAACGGTTGCGGAACCACTTCTCATAGGTTGTATGAACCGCCAGCCGCCGTTCGGTGAACCGCCACATGCCGCTGTACGAACTGTCAGCCGCCGCTCAGCGAACCGCCAAAGGCGCTTCGGCGAAGCGAAAAAGACCATTCCGGCAGCCGGATTCTGAACCTGACACAACTGAGATCATTTATATTATTGTTTAACTTAACACAAAGAAAATTATGATTAATTTCAGTGTGGGTTTGCGTCCGAACCCGATGAAACCAGACGAGGCAAAGAAGGCATACGCATACGTGCAGGCTCGTGAAACAATGGATATCAACAAGTTTGCGGAACACATCTCCACCCACGGTTGTGTATATGGACAGGCAGACATTGCCGCGGTGCTTACCATGGCCGTGGACTGTAGTGAACATTGTCGGAGTTTCCGCTAAGTGGGCACTGGGCGAGCGTTTTGCCAGCATGCTGGCTGATGCCACATTCCAGAACGTTCCTGCCCGCAACATCATGCGTAAGCTGATGAAGTCCATCAAGGCTGGCGAGCTGATTGTTGGATTGCGGGACAGTGACCTGTCACTTGTCCATTATGAGTTATATTTGAGCCAAAAACTCTTGAGGAGTTAAGACTTTCAATTCTGAAAAAGGAAAATCCTTTACGTTTCTGGTAACAATGCAATCCGCTTCTATTGACTTTGCAGAAAAATATTGCAATGCATCCTCAAAATCCTTAGCTTGCAAAGCTACTGCTGACTTTACTACATCCGAATTGACAGATGTTATGTCGGCAATTTCAAACAAACTTGAAAGTACAGAATAGATTGTTTCACCTGGGAACTTCTTTCTGCCTATATACGCCACATTGGCACAAGTTAATGCAGATACATACAACGAGCATCCTTGATTATACCCATAAGCCAAGATGGCTTCAGCATCATCACTAAGGCCTTCACGGTCCAGATAATAATCAAGAACCACATTCGTATCTATAAATACCTTATTCATTACTTGCTTAATATATAGTTTAATCTCTCATCCTCACAATCCTCAACACCAGACAATATTCCTCGCATTTTTTTTAAATGAGAAGGCAACTGATACTGAGATGTTTTTGCTTGCGGTTTAGCAAGTTTAAACTCCTCTATAAAGAAGCGAAAAGACTTCTTAACAACATCTGCAACATCCAAATTATTTACATGAGCAAATGTTTCTATGTCGTGATATGTATTGTTATCTATTGTCATTGTCTTCATAATTGTCTCGTTTTTTGTTTTTATAACGCCCCAAAGATAAGCTTTTCCTTTGGAAACTCCAAAATAATTAATAATATTTAAGACTATTCTTCGTGCCTGTAAGTAAACAGCCAATTCTGACGTATACTTTAAAAGGTTTCAAAACCTTTGCTACTGAACATAAATGAGAACATAAGTTCATGAGCCGATGAACATAAGTTTATTGGGCATTTAACATATTACTATTACACTTCTTCAAGAAGCTCAATGGGGAACTCGGTGGTGGCATATCCGAGCATGTTGATGCGGATAGCGAGCTTGGCCTTTCCCTTGGGCTCTTGCACGAGATAGCCCTCTATGCCTGCAAGGCGTCCGCTCTTGACGCGCACCTTGCTGCCAACCTTCAAGCGGGAGGTGTCGATGGAGACAGGTGTCTCGGCATCGCCCACCATTCGCTGGAAGTCAAGCATCTGGCTGTGGGGAATCATGGCAACATCAGCCTTGCCGAATTGGTCACGCCGTGACCTGTCCATCACGAAGTGGAGAATGAACTTTGCCTGACAGGCAATAGTGTAGCGGACTTTTCTACTGCAATGGATAAAGAGGTAACAGGGGCAGATACGTCTGTCGACCCAATGGCGCTTGCCTGTGCTGCGCCACTCATGAAGCTCACGCTGAATGGGGACATAGGTCTCAAACTCTATGTCCCTGTTGTTTGCGAACAGCTTTTCAAGCTTGTCCCTACAGGCTGTTTCCGTGTTGGGGGTGACAACGGCTATAAACCAGCTGTTTTCTTCCATGGATTTCAGAAATTACGAATTTTGAGTTACAAGTTACAAATTGTCGGCTAAAGCCGATGAAGAGTTATTTAATTACGAGTTCCAAAGCTTGATTCTGCTGCAAATAATTATGCATTATGAATTAAGAATTATGAATTGATTGAACGCCTACGGCGTCGGCAAGTTTTGACAACCTGTCGCTATAACCGGCATTTTTTAGCCTTGCCGCAGACTTTGATAAGAACGTGTTCTTCGTTATCATTATACTATCAATTATTGACCTACTCTTAGGAAGAGTGAGTCAATTTTGTTGCAAAGGTACGATTTTCCTTGCAAATACGGGCACTTTGAGTATGAAAACAAAACGTATTTAGACATTTTTAAGACTTCAAAACACGAGATTTTTTTGCCTTTTAATCGAAATAATCATTTCTATCAATTTAAAATCAGCAAGTTAGGGTATATTGACTCACTCTTCCTAAGAGTGGGTCAATTTTTCTAAACATCTTCTCAGGTTA
>JAUNSB010000113.1:0-14064 GCA_030539375.1 Prevotella sp. | reverse complement strand
ATTGGGATATGGTGTAATGGTAACACTACAGATTCTGGTCCTGTCATTCTTGGTTCGAGTCCGAGTATCCCAACATTTTAAAAGGCATCTTCCAAATGGAGGATGCCTTTTTTAGTGTTCAGTATATCATGTTTTCTTTGAGCATAAATGATAAAAACACAGAGATTACTTGTTGCCGTTGCCCTGCAGGTTATTCATTCTCATGGATTCAAGAAGAGGCAGGTTGGTCTCTGTCGGTATATATATCACAGTCTTGTTGCTCAAATCCGACTGCTGGCGCACCCAAAGATACTGGATATAGGTTGGGGTGATGCTTCCGTTCTCTATCCTTATTGCCTCTGCGGCGCCCTTTGCCCTCTCAATCTCAGCCTGGGCATTCAGCTTCTCTGCCTCAAGGTTTGCCTTTGCCTCCTCTATCTTTATTTTGCGGTTCTGCTCTGCCTTGGCAAATTCAGCCTTGCCCTCCATCTCCTGCGACCACACATTATACCATGGGAGCACAAATGCCATACCCACAAAAAACACTGCAATCCCGATGACTGCGTAAAGTATCTGCTTGATACTCAATCCTTGACTGTTAATTCTCGTTGCCATAATATTAAAATTTAAAATGTATATATCTTTGTGTTGTGTCCGGCGATAACACGCTTTCAACAATAGTGCAAAAGTACTAAATAATATTGGAAAAGTGTTATCAATGATTGTTAATTAAGCGTAAAAGCATGGAAACATGTTTGTTTTTTCAAACATTATATGATACAAATCTCTGAAAAAAGAGTACCTTTGCATCATAAAATCATGTGTTTGTTAGGTTGAGCAGAAATGGCAGAACATTGGGAAATATATGCAGGCTGGAATCCGTGGCATGGCTGCACCAAGATTAGCCCTGGGTGCAAATACTGCTATGTATATCGACAGGATAAGATGTACGGCAGCGAAGTGTCGAGCAGTGAGTGCCGTAAGACGGGAAACTTCAATCTGCCCATTAAGCGCAAGCGCGACAAGTCGTGGAAGATTGAGAGCGGCAAAGTGGTGTTTACGTGTTTCACTTCCGACTTCCTGCTGAGTGACGCCGATGAATGGCGTGAGGAATGCTGGCAGATGATGAGGGTGAGAAGCGACCTTTGGTTTTATTTTTTCACCAAGCGCATCGACCGCTTTATGAAGTGTGTGCCTGACGACTGGGGAGAGGGATATGACAATGTGCTTGTGGGATGCACGGTTGAAAACCAGCAGATGGCAGACCGCCGCCTGCCCATATTCAGGTCGTTGCCCATTAAGCACAAAAGCATCATTGTTTCGCCGTTGATAGGTCCTGTAGACCTGTCTGCCTATCTTGATGAAACCATAGAGGAGGTCTGTGTTGGAGGAGAGTCGGGTTTTGATGCCCGACCGTGTGACTACTCATGGATTCTCGACATACGCAGGCAATGTGTTGCTGCCGATGTCCCCTTCCGTTTTCACCAGACAGGAGCCCGTTTCATCAAGGATGGCAAGATGTACAGTGTGCCCCGCCGTTTTCAACTCAGCCAGGCACATAAGGCAAATATTGACTATAGAGTGGGAAAATTCTATGTTCCTGAGACCGTTAATTTTGAGTGGAAAGAAGATGATTATCACGACTGACGACAGTTCAAGCAAAATATAAAATGGCGTATGATACATGGAGATACATTTATCCTGTTAGCAACGGACCGATTTTTACGAGGGCGTGCCCTATATTGTTGTCACACCCCCGCATCTTTGTCTTATTCAAACACCAGTACACGTTCTTCAACAGGGCGGAATGTCTTGTCTCCCGCATCTCCCGTGGATATGCCGAAAGGCATCTGTGCAATGAGCCTCCACGACTTGTTTATATTCCATTCCCTCCATACGGCATCGTCTATAAGCGGATTATAGTGCTGCAGCGAAGCCCCAAATCCGGCATCTTCGAGCATGGTCCAAACGGCAAGTTGATGCATTGCAGACGTGTGCTGCGACCAATCGCCGAAATTCTTGCTGTAAAGCGGATTGTCGTGCTGCAACTGCTCCACCACCGTCTGGTCCTCGAAAAACAGCACTGTGCCATATCCCGCTCTGAAGCTTTTGTCAATCTTTGCCTCTGTCCTGCCGAAAGCCTCTGGCGGCACAATCTCCTTGAGCGTTTCCTTCACCATATCCCACAGCTTTTTGTGCTGCTTGCCAAGTAAAAGCACAATTCTTGTAGACTGCGAATTGAATGCCGATGGCACATGCTTCACGGCAAATTCTACGATTTCTTTTATCTCCGCGTCACTTATCGGCGACTTGGCCGAAAGGCCGTAATAACTGCGGCGGTTGCTTAGCGCCTCCTTAAAATTTCTTCTCTTTTCCATTCTTCTGTCATTTATTGGTTATACTTAATAGTCATTGCAGCATTTGTAAACATAACAAAAGACGAAATATCTGCATTGTTTTTGGGGCAAAGGTACGGATAAGTGAACACAAAACAAAATATTGAATCTTTTTTTACGGAAAATTTTAGTCTTTTAAGCTAATATTGGATAATTATAATGTTGACACTTTTTTATCAGGATATATTTATCGTTCCAATAAACATTTGTGACACGTTCTCCCACCCCCACTCCTCCTCTGTCATTAGGTGCTATATAGTATACATCAGTTTGTTCAGGCATATTTATCCATCCTATTTCATAATTAGTATTTTCAAGCCTAACAGAAAAAGAATCCCGCAATGCATAACATGTAAATATAAAAAAGACTATCAGCACCAGCAAACTCTTTGTTAAGATCTTGAAAGTTTTATTGTCGTATATTGACATCGTCTTTAAATATGTTTTTAATAATATTTGTTTCATATTGTTTCTATTTTTTTACTTTTCTAAATATAAAATCGAAAATGTAATGGGCGATTTCTAATCTATAAATGTATTTCTATGCTCATAAGGTAAATATTCAATAATAAGGTTTTTACTCCACATTATGTTCATGTCTGATATCGGGTATTTTGAGAAAACTGTATCTCGTTCATCTTTGTCATAATGCAAATGTATTTTGGTAAGCAATTCACGCAAAGGAATGTTTTCCCTTAACCAATATGGCAACAAATGCTATTGCAATTTTATTTAACGACTTCATTCTCATAATCTTTAAAATGTTTTGTGGTTCTTTTCCAAGAATTATGTCTCTTTTGCATCCTGAGTATTTTACCATGATCATGTATTTTCCCCTTAAAGTGTCCCAAATATTCATGTATTCCCAATATATTTTGAACATTAGGTACTGTACTTAATAATTCTTTTTCTTCTTCTTGTTGATATATAAAAGCTGTAATAAGTTGCTTTCCTTTATGCGAGGAAATATTGGCAATGGCTTGTCCGTCTGAACTCGGTTCATTAAAATAATTGGTGCTGGTTTTTATATTCTCTGTTTGATCCCATACTGTAACCGACACCTTGTCCATTATATAAGTCATTTACATCCACTCCATCCATTTTTGATAAGATATCCGTGAATATATTCGAATATGCTTTTGCCGTCAGTGTTATTTCGCTGATGGGAGTATCCGACTTTAGCCATTCCATGCCATATGCCTGCTTAAGTTCATGTATAAATTGATCTCTGATGATAATGAAATCTGTTCCATTGTCTTCATGCGAAAGGTATTGACCTGTAATGGAATAATAGTCATCCATACCGTCAGGATCGATTTTGTTGATTGGATTATTATGACAATACACATACGGACTTACCTCTGGATTCTCTTCCGCTAATTGGTCCATCCTGTCCCATCGCCCTGTTGCCGCATTATGCTGCCTTGCTCCATAGTCGTATGTGTCCAGTCCGTGCATACGGTCAAGCTCCTTGCCGTTATACTTGTATGGCTGTATGTCGCTGCCTGTACAGATGTCAGCCATGAGCCCGCCGTACGGATAGTAATGGTTAATCTGCTCTACGGTGCCGTTAGCCTTTGCCACAACGCGGTTGTTGCCGAGGTGGTCCTGTATATAGAAATGATATACGGGAGTTGCGCCGCTGAATGTTACGTATCCACCATCAATGAGCATCTGCTTTAAAGCCCCGTTCTCATATATCATGTTGCCGCAATATGTCGTGGTGGTCGATGTCTGCGGCTGCAGTGTCTTGTGTACTGTCTGCAGCTTCGTCCCGTCATAGCTGTAGACATATTCCGTGGTCTTGCCGTTAGAGAAGGTCATCTTCTGCGGCTGGTTTATATCATTGTATGTGATGGATTTAATCCCTTTGTTTTTGTCGGATGTCATGTTTCCGACGGCATCGTAGGTATACTCAGCGCTGCTGTCTGCACCGTCCTTGAAGTTGAAAGCCCCCACGTATGTCGGGTCATCAACGCTGTCTGATATTTTAGCGAGCTGGTTGCCGTTGTATGTGTATGTGAGGTTGTCCACCAACCCGTATGTGCCTCCGTCCTGCAGGCCGTTGCGCTTTAGAGTGAGGATGTTGCCCATGCTGTCGTAGGAGTATTGGGTGGTATATCTGTCGTTGGCGTTGGACTCATAATATTTGCGGCAGTAAGCCGTGACAGGTTGTCATAGCTTAGGTCGTATGCCCGCTGGGGCTGCCCCGTCTTCCAAGCTGACGCCCCCACCCCGACCAAGACACAAAAAAGATGGACCAATAATATCAGATAGCGTTTCATAGATTATTTTGTATTTAGATAATGATAATCATAACTTTGTTAACTTCCTCCTGACAAGTGCATCTCTGTCATAAAATTCCATTTATGTCTTTTTACTTTTCCCAAAAATAAATTCATCGACGATCAAATAAATGGAATACCCTAACAGAATGTACGATGGAATGTATAGATGACTGTAATATATCAGCCTGAGAAGATGTAATGGTATTATGAATAAAGCGATTGATAAAATTATCCTATGTACTATTCTAGTCTCTCCCCAATGTGCCCTTAGTCGTTTGCTATTATATTGTAAGAAAAACACTATTGTTATGAGCACTGAAAAAAAATTGGAAACGAAGATATATTCGTTATAAAATGCACAGTAGACATTTATTCCTTTATTTTGATTTAAAGCACCAAATATAAATTGTAAACATTCAGAAAATAACACATATAATGTTATTGTATTTATAATCATTTTCATAACTTAATTAATTACCAATTATATTCTGTCCATATATTGTTTTTATCATCGATAAAGTCTCTATGAATATACTGAATATCTTCTTCACTCTTTTTTCTGATTTTTATATCTGAGTTTGGAATATCTGGTTCTTGCAATATTGGAACACTCAATATTTGAACAGGATCATTTGTGAAAGTTGCATCAATTCTTTTCAATTCGACTTTATTTATTATTTGAGTTGGCTCCCAAGCATTAAGATATAATGCATTATCTATTTGCCATCCTTGCTCTGATAGATATTTCATAATACCTTCGGAAAAAGCCCCTCCCATACTATGAGAAACAAAATTAAAATGGTCAACTCCCATAGTCATTCCATCAGTAATTTTCTCATAATTCTCTTTTGCATAATTATATCCTAATATTTCTCTCATTGCACTTGCACTTTCTAAATATTTATAATCATAGTTCGTGAAAAAAGGAGACGAAAAATCTTTAAATGTATTTTGAGCCCCTTTTACAAATAGAGAATTTTCTCCATTCCAATAAGTACTTCCACCTTTTGGCGAACCAAAACCTAAATAACCATTTACAAAAACAATTTTTCTTCCGTCCGGGTCAAAGGCATTCACAGGATTATCAATACAATACGCATAAGGACTAATCTCCGGATTCTTCTCCGCCAACGCATCCATTGTCGGCCATCTTCCAATTGCCGCATCATAATACCGTGCGCCATAGTCATACATATCCAGTCCGTGCATGCGGTCAAGCTCCTTGCCGTTGTACTTATGTGGCTGAGCATCGCTGTTTGTACTGATGTCTGCCATGAGGCCTCCATAAGGATAGTAATGGTTTATCTGCTCAATGTTTCCACCTTCATCCGCCACTACCCGGTTGTTGCCGAGATGGTCCTGAATATAGAAATGATACTTTGGAGTGGTGCCGTTAAAAGTAACATAGCCGCCATCTACAAGCAGACGCTTCAATGCTCCGTTCTCGTATATCAGATTTCCGCTATAGGTTGTCGTGGTTGATGTCTGCGGAACAGGAGTGGTATGCTTGGTCTGCAGCTTCGTTCCGTCATAGCTGTAGACATATTCCGTGGTCCTGCCGTCGGAGAAGGTTATCTTCTGTGGCAGGTTTATCGTGTTATATGTGATGGATGAGATTCCCTTGTTCTTGTCGGCTGTCATGTTGCCGTTGGCATCGTAGGTGTATTCTGCGCTGCTGTCGGCACCGTCCTTGAAGTTGAATGCCCCTACGTATGATGGGTCTTCCACGCTGTCGGAAATCTTTGTGAGCTGATTGCCGTTGTAGGAATATGTGAGGTTATCAATCAAACCGTAAGTGCCTCCGTCCTGCAGGCCGTTGCGCTTTAGAGTGAGGATGTTGCCCATGCTGTCGTAGGAGTATTGGGTGGTATATCTGTCGTTGGCGTTGGACTCATAATATTTTGCGGCAGTAAGCCGCGACAGGTTGTCATAGCTTAGGTCGTATGCCCGCTGTGTCTGACCGGCTTTCCACCCCACGGCAGAGATGTTTCCGCCGTAATGACGGTTGCCTGTGTTATAGGGATTGTCTGTATAATACAGGTTCTCGCTGAAATGACTGTTGGTAAGTCCCGTCATCCATGAGCGTACATTATAAGTATATGTTGTGGCCAGTGCACCGTTGCCGCTACGATTCATTGCCGTCAGTCTGCCCAAAGCGTCATAGACGTTGTCGGCAAGCGTCACCTCTGTGCTGCCGTTGACGCTGTGTGCGGTCTTCATGGCACGTCCTGCATGGTCGTAAGTGTAGGCATACGACTCAGTTATCTTTTTCAGCGGCTTGTCGGCATCGTGAGTCACGGTGCGTGAAACGACCTGATTCGTGAAGTTATACTCCGTCTCCTCAACATCATAGCCTCCAAGGGGATTTGACGATACGCTGCGGACGATATTGCCGCGCCTGTCGTAATAGAATACGCTGGTGACAGGTTGAACATTGTCCGAATCCGAGTCGGACGACAGCCTTGCGTTGAGGCTGCCCGTAAGCATTCCCTGAGTGATGTGGAGTGCAGACTGGGCAGAAAGCAATGACTTTGGAATGCCTGTTATCTCAGTGAAATTATAGTTGTCGTAATAGTTTACGGCAAGGATTCTCGTTAATGTCACATTGCCAATACCTACACTTTCATAACCGCCTAAGGCAGTGGACTTGCCCGTGTATTTCACCGGGTCGTGCATGCCGACAGGTGTCAGCCCGCTCTCCATGATTCCCTGAATGCACTGGCGCCCCAAGGCATCGTAAAGATAAACCATATACTCATTGTTGGCGCGCTGAACGGCATCCTGCGACCATACGAGGCGGTTGCTGGCAGTGTCGTAAGAGAACTGCTCCCACCCGGCTCCCGGCAGTTTTCTGCCAGTCAGCTCGTTATGGGCATTGTATAGATACAGGTAGGCATATTTGCTTACAAGATCGCTGTCGAGAGAACCGTTGCCGGCCTGTGCGGATAGCGCAGGCGGAAGAACAGCCTGAAGCTGGCCGAAGGCATCATATATATAATAGGTGTCAAGACGGCTGCCATTGTCTGCAAAAGCGCGTTTTAGAACAAGATGACCAAGACGGTCGGTAAAAGTGATGGTTGTCACGCCATCCTCATCGGTCACACGCTCGGCACGGAGAGCACCGTCGGAATAATGGCCGGAAGAGGAGACGGACTTTGAAAGGAAGCCGTCGGAGTAGCTGAACATACGGACCGCAAGGTCGGGCTGTGAGCCGCTGTTGCCAAGGTATTCCTTTACTACGCGCTTCCCGGCGCTGTACCAGCTGGCACCGGCACCATAATGCTCCAACACACGCCCGAGAGGTGAGTTCTCATATATTTTTCCGCTGTAAGGACTGCTGTCATTGTTGACCGTCACGGATGAGATACCGACGGAGCTGTGGGCTAAATAGGCATTGTCCGAAGACACGTTGTCGACACCGGGAAGCCATACCCGGCACTCACGGCCAAAGGCGTCAAGCTCGGTCATGGTCACGAGATTGGTCTTGCCGGGAGTGATGCCCGTGAGCACGGTCTCGTCAGGACGGCCAAGACCGTCGTAATAGTCCGTGGTCTCGTCATAAACGCTTCCTGAGGCATCACGGTAGGTGCGCTTTACTATGCTGTTGCGCCCGGTGGTGGACGGCAGCGATGACACTGGACCGGCAGCAGCTGGACTGATGGAGGGATAAGGGCTGGTGGGAGTCTCGGTGTTAACGTATGCGGCTGCGGAGTAATGCAGGGTCACGGAGGAGTGTGCACCGGCAACGATTACCTTTGACTGAGAGGAAAGAGGCTTTATGGGACCTACTGTGATGCTGTTAAAGCCTGTGTAGGTTATCTCATAATCGCCGGGAGTGATGAAAAAGGAGCAGACACCGCTGACATCTCCGCAATACACCTCATTAGTGCCGACACGGACATTGAAATGGAGCTGGCTGTCGGCGAACGACTCGTCGACAAGACCTCCGCTCTGATGTATCATGAGGTTAAGGCTGAAGTCGGAGGTGGGAAGGGGATCACCGTTGATGCTACGAGTATAGCTGAAGTCAGACACATTGAATGTTATGACAAGGGGAGCGGACACACAGAACTGGAACTTGTTGCCTTTGTTCACCTCGGCACGGTGGATATACTGCAGACGCTTTGAGCCGCTGTCACCGGCATTTATATGCAGGTTTGGCTCTAATTCCTCCAATGTGTCGGGTATCTCATACTGGGGAGACAGCGCTGACGCACCTGACCCTACTAAGACACAAAAAAGCTGGACTAATAATATTAATTTGCGTTTCATAACCTATTCTGCATTTTTGTAATGATAATCGTACTGGTTTATAATCTCTTTTTCCACAAGCGCATCTTTGTCGTCATAAAAATACGTCTCACGCAAACGGTCAAATATATCATAGACATAATACGTGGTGAAGCCGTTGGCATCGGTCTGCGACCTTAAAAGCATGTTGCCGTTATACTTATAGATATAGGATAAGGCAAAGGGCATAAGACTTCTGATGCTTTCAAGACGTGTATAGTTGATATTTTGTAGGCTGCATGTTGAATAAGATTCTATATCGAGGTTCAACGCATATTTTATCTGCCGGTATGTTGCATTGGCATAGCGTGCAATCAGTTTCTGGCCATATCCGCCCCATACGAGCACCGATGTTGTACCGTTTTCTGTTATTTCTATGGGATTGCCATACATGTCTGTTTTTGTTACCTCGTATTCTGTGCGTGTATTGCCGTTTGTCACTGAGGTACGCTTGCTGATATAGGGAATACTGCCTGTAATCCCGTATTCGTTTTTCTCCGCACGGCTGACACCGTTGGCTGTTACCGTTTTATTGACTACAGGGTTGATGATATGCAGGTCTGTCATTTTCTTGTATTGGCTGTATTGCGTAAGGTTGAACGGATACTCATACTTTGTCACCATCCATTTGGCGTTGCTCATCAGAATGCTGTCGCAGCTTGGAAGCTTGTATGTGTTGTAGGCATGGCGTGAACTTTCCGTGTACGCAGTTGACCCGGTGCTTGAATATTCCACTATGTCTGTGGCAACGGGCAGATAGCTGCATGTGCGGGTCTTGGTGAGCCAGCCAAATCTGACAGGGTCATGATATGTAAGGTCTCCCACAAAAAGCATCTCCTGAGTGGCTGTTGTAAATGTGGAGTGCGGAGTAGCCTGATAGCGGATGCTCTCCTTTCTCACACACCTGCCATTGCTGTCATAATATTCCTTTGAAAGCAGTTTACCCCTCTCATAAGAAAAGTCAGTATACGGTGTGATGGCATTTGAGCAGGTTATACCGTATGCGTAAAAAGGTGGCACATCCATGTGCTGCCGGGAGAAAATGTCAGTGTCGAAATTGGAATACCTATATTTGACATAGCCAAGGCTATTGCCGTCTGCGTCAAGAGTCTCTTCAATCACACACGAATAGCCGACATCGGGAGTTGTGCAGCCGCTGACAGACGGGAAAAAGCCACCTTCGGAAGCTATTGTAACTGTAGGATAATTGTCGGTGGCCACCTTTTGCAATATCACGTACCTCATAGCCAAACACGGCTCACCCTTTGAAATTCCACTACTCTTGCCGCTCTCAGAACGTGTCTCTGAATAATAGTACTTCTTTGTGTTTATGATTTTACCGTCGCTGTCATGATTTATTATTTTGCTAATCCTTAAACCGCCAGATGTGCCTGACATATTCTCTATGTCGGTTCTGTCTTCGTTCACACGTTTGGAATATCTGTTTCCCTCATATTCAAAGACAGAGCTGCCACCTGTAGGATATTTGACAGAGGTGAGAATCTCTGCTTTCATATAGCGCTCGAACGGTATTTTTTTCTTAAAATCAGGTCTTACATTCACATCTATTGTCCTTCCGTTATAATATCCCCAAGAGTCTGTATCGGCATATACATATTTTGCAGGCAGTTTATCCGCTATATTATATGAAAAACTGTATTCCGCCACATTTATGCCTGATGTGTTTTCCGGAATTTTATAGCGCGTTATTACAATATTGTCCGGATATAAATCATATTGCTTAATGATGTCGGGCACACCATCACGCTGAGTTATCAGCGACAGTTTCCTTCTATTGTCATACGTATAATCAAAATACAGACTATGTGACTTTCCTCCACATTTATTGGAAATAGCCATTCTATGAAGGATTGGACAATACAGATTTTGGGCAATTTCCTTTTCTGAACCAGAACGCTTCATAAAGGCATTGAATTGATTGTATGGATTATCCAAATAACCTCGATATAAGTCAAATATAGTAGCACCGCTTATATCTTTCCAAAACAAGCAGCCAGTGATGAAACTGTTACCGTATGCCTGGTCAGGATAATAATAAAAAGATATTTTCTCTTTGTCTGTCTCTATTGACTTGATGTTTACAGGAAAAAGTAAAAAACCAGAGCCCGCCTTTTGACCTGTACGGTAAGGGCTTTCCAACGCAACTTCAATATCAAAAACTTCATAATATTGCGGAACATATTTTAAGTCACACATCAAGGCACTTGTGTCATATTCAAAATTCACGATATTATTGTCGGGAGTAGTGATTTTTCTCAGATGCCATGAGGTGGCTACAAGGTCACTGTTGTTGCGGGAATAATACGGAATAGAGAAGTCAATGGCGTCAATGCCGCCAAACTCATACCTGCATCCGTCAGGAGTTTTCAGAGTGAACCTGCAAAAATACCTGTTGTTCTCGGACTGGTTTCCCCACGCATGTACATCAATGCGGCTTTTCAGCTGCTGTAAGCTTATAAAATCCGTATTTGGATTAAACTCCACCTCTATATTATCATCTGACACAACTGTCCATCCACCATCCTCGTTGATGTAAAAAGAACCGGTGTAGCCGCAAAAGTTGAAACTGAACTCATCGGCCGAAAGCTCATAATAGGGACTGCTTGAAGAACTCCACGTATTCTTGGTATGGCTGTCAAAATCTGCATTGGTCATATTTTTCATCTTGTATGCGTGGTCGTAAAAACCATGACCAACGCCATCAGTTCCTTTCTTCTCATCATAAACCCCATGCACGGTTCTTGTGATGTAACCACCAGAACGCAGGCTCCAGCCAAGTCCAAGACTACTCGGAGCGCTTGAGGGTTTAACCGCGGCTATATGGTAATTAGCTGTTATAGGAATGGAAATGGTGCCGACATTCACCGTGTAAAGTGGAATAGATATATCGGGAATGCCTGTAAAATGGCTGACAGGTATTGTGCCATACAGTCCGATATTTGCAACCTCAGGACCAGGGACATTATAAATATGATCTGACTGAGCATCTGTTTTTATGGCATTGAAAAACATCATCAATGCCAATATAAGTATTTTAAGTATAGACATTTTCTTCATCTCACAATAAATTTTTCAGAATAATCATTGCCGTCACTGCAGAATATGCGCAAGGCATACTCTCCACGACGAAGACCAGAATAGGAGAGCTCAACCGCAGCGTACTCTCCAGAGCCGCAAGTCACGCTGTGTCTCTTGTATACCGTGCCTTGGATGTCGCATATAATAAGGTCGGCAGTGACTGTGGCACCGCTGCTGTTCCCCATTGTTATGGACAGCGTCTGTGTGCCGGCATCTTGACTGACGTGATATTTTGGTGTGCCGGCATCTTGACTGTTATTGGTACCTTCATTATTAGAATTACCAGCCACGGCAGTACGGATATTTTCATTTTCCCGGTCATAAAGCATTGCCTGGCCATCAGGAGAATTATAATATGCTGTATGTGACAGACGGGTCGTGCCGTCATATATATCGCAGACTTCTATGATTGGGTATCGGTAGCCAATGGCATATATAAGGTATGCTTCTTCCCGTCTTTGTGACGGAAATGAGGCAAGATGATTTATGATACTGTCGGCATTAAAAACAGGCAATGCTGCATGGATGCTGTTGGCAGAATATGTTATGAATGCCACATTTCTTACGGTGTGCAGGCAGAGGCAGTTGGACAGAACTGTGCCGTCGGGTAAAATGACATTCCCTGAACTCTCGGCTTTAGTGACATAACTGCCGAATCTGCGGATTGCCACCTTGTCGCAATACATTCCCAAACCGTGGAAGTGTCCTGATACCGCGTCACCTTTCCCCATCGGAAATTTGAACCTGACTTCAGGCATGTCATAGTCTGCATATTCAAGATTATTCTCATAGCGCGTTAAAAGCACGGAATCATTGCGCTGCAGAAAATATGTCCTGTTGCCTGACTCTAATGAATAGACTGTATCACTGAGAGCAACAGGCTGAATGCTTTGTGCAATTCGTTTATCGTCCAGCTCTGCATTGCTGAGATCCAGTACAAAACTGTCACCGCCAATGTCTTTTGTGTCTATTCCGATATTTTGTTTGTGCAAAATGTCATCGTGACGTATGCCATTGCATGATGCCTGGAGTATATTCTGAGAGTATGCTCCAGTATTTATCATTGCCATATAAAACAACAGAAATAATTTATAAGATTCTTTCATCAGTTTAGTTTTTAATTATCACGCCACAAAATTAAATAAAAATTTTGAATTACAAGCCAATAATGTAAAAAACTTTATTGTTTACATCAAAAAATGCGGATATTATTGTTTTAAGGTAAACAAGCGACGATGTTCGTCACTGAATTTTACATTTTTTTCTAACCTGTGCGGGTAGAAATAATTATAGGTGCAGTCTTACATACTAAAAAAAGTTTTTTTGCAAAAAATCTGTCATCTATCACTCTTTTGTTTTAAAATATCAGATTATCAGTATTTTAAAAATCTGTGCGGTGTAAATCCATCACTTATCTATCACCAATCTATCATCAATCTATCACCTTTTAGGGGGTAAACACGACATAAACGTATCAAAAGAGTTACAAAATTGGGCAAAAATAGCTTGAATTTTGGCAAAAATGGCTTGAAAAAGTAGAAAGCATTATAAAAATGTGAGAAAATGCATCGAAAAAACATAATAAATGCTACAGATGAGCATTATACAAACTATATGTACTAACAGTACAAAGCCGATGTACTGCCTGTTCCATACGCTTGGACAATGTGTCCCATACGCCTGGACAGCTGTTATTTGCAATATTCGTTCAGTTGGATTGTAGTATTTGCAATAAGAAGTAAATATGATGGGTGATAGATGATTTATCTATCACCCATCTATCACCCGTTTTTCTATATCGTAATACACTGTTTGTCAAATTGTTAATTTGTAAAGGATGATAGATGATAGATTTTTTGCAAAAAAAACTTTTCAGTATGTGATGCTCCATCTTAATTATTGACTTCGCCGGCCGTTGGTTCACAAGCTCATCAGCTTTCGCAGTCGGGGCGCATTGTTCAACAGGATAGAAGAAGAGCCGTGTGATTCGTAAACGTTTACTTTTAAAAAAC
>JAUNSB010000010.1:0-63463 GCA_030539375.1 Prevotella sp. | reverse complement strand
ACTATGGCAAAGAAACTGACACTGAAATTCAAGAACCAACAGTTCCAGACGGATGCGGCGCGGGCTGTAACTGATGTGTTCCGTGGACAGCGCAACCGGTCGATGGTGGAGTTTACCCATGACATGGGACGTGCGTCAGATGGTTCACAAGACCTCTTTGACATTGTTGGCTTCCGCAATCAACCGCTTATTGTTCCTGCCGGGCAGATATTGGAAAACATCCGTCAGATACAAATGGCGGCACAACTGCGCCCCTCGGAAACGATTGATACCAGCGACCTGCGCCTGACCATCGAGATGGAGACAGGCACGGGCAAGACCTATACTTACATCAAGACGATGTATGAATTGAACAAGCTCTACGGTTGGAGCAAGTTCATCATTGTGGTGCCGAGCATTGCCATTCGTGAAGGTGTGTGCCGCTCCTTTGAAATCATGAGCGAACACTTTGCGGCAGAGTACGGCAAGCGTATACAATCATTCATCTACGACTCGAAGCAACTGACGAAGATTGACCAGTTTGCCAGCGACTCGAATATGCACGTGATGATTATCAACACGCAGGCGTTTGCCGCACGAGGTGAAGATGCCCGACGCATCTACATGAAACTGGATGCCTTCCGCTCACGCAAACCTATTGATGTGATAGCCGCCACAAGACCTATCCTTATCATTGACGAGCCACAATCGGTATTGGGAGCCGACAAGAAAAACGCCACACGTGAAAAGCTGAAAGAGTTTAAGCCGCTCTTCACCTTATTATATAGTGCCACGCACAGAGCCGATGACATAGTGAACATGGTTTATCGCCTGGACGCAATGGATGCCTACAACAAGAAATTGGTGAAGAAAATCTCGGTGAAGGGGATCAATCAGCATGGCTCTACTGCCACCAACGGTTATCTCTATTTGGAAAACATCGAATTGTCAAAAGGCAATCCACGTGCCCGTATCGGTTTCGACAAGAAAGGAGCAAGCGGAGTAAAACAGGTGACGCAGTTGGTGAGTGACGGATTTGACATCTATCAGCAGTCGGGTGGACTGGAGGAATACGCCAACGGTTATCGTATAGAAAGCATCGACGGATATAACCGTTGCATACGTCTGTTGAACAACACGGTTTTGTATGAGGGTGATATGATTGGACGTGTGAATGACATTTATGTGCGCCGCCACCAGATACGTGAGACCATCCTGTCACATATCAACAAGGAGCGTCAGCTGTTCAAGATGGGCATTAAGTGTCTTTCGCTCTTCTTTATAGACCATGTGGATAATTACCGTATCTACAACCAGGGAGGCGGCACAAGCAAGGGGCAGTTTGCGGAAATTTTCGAAGAGGAATACAACAACATTGTGGGTGCATTGCAACTACAAACTGATG
This sequence comes from Prevotella sp., assembly GCA_030539375.1. Classification (GTDB taxonomy): domain Bacteria; phylum Bacteroidota; class Bacteroidia; order Bacteroidales; family Bacteroidaceae; genus Prevotella. Next base: position 62,079 of record JAUNSB010000010.1, on the reverse strand, counting down.
ATTCTCCTAAATACATAGAATATCTGAAACGTTGGAAAGCGGAAGAGGTACACAACGGTTATTTCTCACGTGACAAGAAAGGTCACTTTGTGCAGCCTTCAAAAACAGAGTTGCGCAACGAAAGTAGCAATGACATTTCGGCCTATGACCTCATCATGAAGGATAAAGAGAAACTGTTGTCATTTGATGAGCCCACACGATTCATCTTCTCACACTCAGCCTTAAAGGAAGGTTGGGACAATCCGAATGTGTTCCAGATATGTACTCTGAAGGACAGCGACAACCAGACAAAGAAGCGGCAGGAAGTGGGTCGTGGTATGCGTTTGTGTGTAAACAGCCAAGGCGAGCGGCAGGACGAGACCGTGCTGCACGGACGTGTGTTTGAAGTAAACGAACTGACAGTCATTGCCAGCGAAAGCTATGATGATTTTGCCCAGAAGTTGCAAACAGAAATTGCCGATGCTGTTGGCGACCGTCCTATTAAGGTGCAATCGTCTATGTTCACCGGTATGCTTGTAACTAATGCGCGTGGCGAACAAAAGACGTTGGATGATGACGATGCGCAGGATGTTGTATTCACACTTCGTATGAAGGGCTATATCACTAAGCAGGGACAGCTCACCCAACAGTTCCACGACCACAAGCAGCAGGGAATGCTTGACTTCGGAGAGGATTATAACGAATACAAAGCTGACATCGTGAAGCGGTTGGATGCCGTATTCAATCCTGATTCTGTCAAGCCGGACAATGCCCGACAGATACGTGAGGCTAAGTTTGACTCGCAGAAGTTTGAGCGCAAGGAGTTCCAAGAACTGTGGAAAAAGATTAACCACCAGACTTATTACACGGTTGATTTCAAGACAGAAGACCTTATCCAACGTGCCGTCATTGAGCTGGACAACCACCTGAGAGTATCGGAAATAAACATTCAGGTAACGACAGGAACACTCAATGAAATAAAGAGTAAACAGGAACTTGCCGAAGGTACTGCCATGAAAGTGACAGGCACAGATACACATGCCGTTAAGGAACTGGTGAACGAGAACGTGAAGTATGACCTCATCGGTAAATTAGTGGAAGCCACCGGACTGACGCGCCGTGTCATCGTGACCATCTTGCAAAAGATAAGTCCCAATACCTTCTATATGTTCAAGGCTAATCCTGAAGAGTTCATCATCAAAACAGGTAACATCATCAATCAATGCAAAGCCATTGCAGTAATAGAACATGTGGCATACCACAAACTCAACAAGACATTTGACTCTGACATATTTAGCGCATCAGCCTTAAAAGGCAAACTGGGTGTCAACGCCATGGAGTCGCAAAAATCTCTTTACGACCTCGTAGTGGTAGATTCACAAGGCATAGAAATGAACTTTGCCCAAGCACTTGAACATCAGAATGAAGTCATAGTCTATACAAAACTGCCTGGTGGTTTCTACATCAACACACCTGCCGGTCATTACAATCCCGACTGGGCAATAGTGTTCAAGGAAGGCACCGACATCAAACACGTCTATTTCGTTGCTGAAACCAAAGGCTACAGCGACGATGAAGTGCTTGACTACCGCAGTGCTGAAAGCGTGAAGATTGAATGTGCCCGCCGCCACTTCGCCACAATCTCGAATTCTACTGTCACATATAAAGTGGTGAATAGCTATGCCGATTTGAGGAATGTGATAATGAAGTAGTAGTATAATATGTATCCAGTATGGCATTTCACCATACTGGGTACATATTGACAAAAAGAGTTTTTATTTGGTGCTAAATTACTTGTTTTTTACTCTCCAAGATACTCTTGTACGCTGTCAAACATATCTGCATCTAACCTCATTTCATCACGATAGCGTATAATAAAGTTAATATTCGTCTTGAATAGTGAATTATTTACCGAGTATAGATAGTTATTTAATGCTATCAGTTCTTTAATCAACCAGTCATGCTTCCGCATCATCCATCGACAGAGCACTGTACAGGCATCTTCCGAACACTCTACAGTTGAATCTAAACCGCCATTTATTCTAACCCACAGGCAATCCTTCTCTGCTCCTTTCTTCAATTCACATCCTTCGCATTTTTTTGCATTTTTTGCTGCCGTCAGTTGCTTCACATTCAAGTAAAGTTCTATTTTTATGACTTCTGTTATTGGTTTGTCACTCATTTCAACATTATCATCGGATATGTAATCTGTGTTTAATACTATCTTGTCCGTCACAAGATGCGATATCCAATGAAACTTCGACGTTGTTGACAAATTTTTCAGGTTCTGCCTTAGCAAATGATAGTTTACTCTGTCATTTGCAACATCCAGTAAATCTGCTAATCTAATGAGAATCATCAAGTATTTCAAGCTGATTGTATCGTCTTTTGCTCTCGATTTGAGTCCATAAACATCCATTACATCATATCCATGGCTTTCCGAGACTCTAGCCACAAAAGACAATAATGTTGGTTCTAAATAATTTAGTAGTGACTTTGAACGGTCACGAATAAACTGGGCGCTGTCTTTTGCATGGTTATCCCTAACCAATGCCTCGAAGTAGCCATAAATATCATTGAATACTTGGATTAAGAAATTTCCTGCATCTTTATAACGAGAATTCTTTTTATCTGTGATATCTACATTTGCAAACTTATTAACCTCTTCTTGCATTTGTGTCATCAAATCAGCAATCAATACTAAATTTTGTCCGTTTTCCGAACTTAGTCTACCCAAATCAGGATGTATAACCATACTGATGTCATGCAGGTAGCATGCCAGAAACAAAATATAGAAATCTACATCCTTCAGCATAAAATAGTCTATTCTATTTGTCAGTTCAAGAGATTTCGATATAAGTGTTACAGCATGTTCTTCATTGTGCAGTGTGTATGAATTTAAAAATTTTGAACCATTATACCACAATCCTTTTGTCAGTCGATGGGTCATAATTAACGAGTCCACCCATGCAGGATTACGTACGTTCTTAATGAAGATATTCAATACTTCAAGCAATCCGATATCTATTCCCATCTGATTTGAGATGTCTTTTTCGTTAATATGTTCTATAAACTCCTCAAATTGTTCTAATTCAAAATTTTTATTTCTCAAATATGATAATATTCTCAACTCTGTATACCTGAATCGTCTAGCATTTGTTTTCGAAAAAGATAATGTATCCGATGGAAAAACATCCATAATTCCAGAGAAATACACATTCAATATTTTGCGTTGATACTCTGCAGAGGCTTTCATTACAAATTTGGTAAATGAAATTCTGTCAAAACCTTGTTTCCGCATTTTGAAGATGCTGTATCTTGGTTGCTCTGTTGGCTTCTGTGACAAAAAATCTCGAAATTTTTCCATCTGTTTGTCAGACTCCATACCTTTCAACCCACTGAAATTTTCTCTATCCCATCGTATTAACGAAGCATATGGATCCTGAGAAATTGATTTCATTAGGCAGGAAGCGTCAACATCCTTGGAGAAAAATAGAAATGATAGTTTTCCTGCTGTGTCTACATGACATTTCACCAGTATTTGTTTCTCGAAGTCAATTAACTCTTGTTTGAAAATTTCAGCCCTTCGCTTTACAAGTTTCTGAATAATTAAACGATATTCCGACTGGAATATGTCTTCTTCAAACTGTTCGAAAAACATTTCAGGATCTGTAATTTTTTTCAAAAAGCGATTTCTGAAATCTTTTAGCGTGTCATCATTCGGACCTCCCTCTTCCTTTATTCTCAACAGACGATTACGGTAAAGAAAAAACTTCTTAAACCGTCGCAGAAGTTTGAGCCTAGAATCAAGTGCATTGTTATTTTGTCCTTCTCTATCTTCTTTGTTCTGTTTATTAGTCAATTTACCAATCTCCCGAGAAATCACTTTGTCAAGAGCATTTAACTTCTTTAATGACACATGATCATCGATTTCATCCAGATTGTAAGACAAATTGGAATTCATGTATGTTTCCCGAGTAATATTCGCTATTGGCCCATACTGATTGTCTGCATCGTCTATGTGCGTGAAAACACTCTTCCCGTCTTTATGAAACTTTATTTTGTAATTTAATTTATTCTGAAATTCAAGGTGCTTTTTACCGATAAAATCAGCTATTGTACTTTTGTCTTTTTCTGCATTCTCGCACCATATTTTGAGGCTATTATTCAGATTATTTATCTTTTTCTTGAATTTTTCTTCATCCAGCTTAGCTTGTATGTATATCACCGAGTCGTCAACATAGAAATAGGCATCACCTTTGAAGGTTTCGTCTTGCATCAGTAGTCGTTTTACCTCTATCATGCAAAGGTTACCAAAAAAATACGATTGCGGAAGCCCCTGTGGTATTCCACAGTTCATGTATGTACTAGTGTCCGTTAAATCAGTTTCTTCTGGATAGTAATACTTTGTCCAAGATCCAATATTGTCTTTTGATATTTTGAAATATAACAACTTGGCTACTGCCGCACTCAAAGCATCTTTGTCTTTTTCGTAAGTTTTTGACAATTTGCTGATGATATAATCATATAGTATCTTTGGTGAAATTGACGGGAAAAAGTTTTGAATATCCAAACTAACTTCAGTCAGATAGTTATGGTTTCTTTGGTAAGCTCTACAGTGTTCAATCACCTCCTCTGTATACTCTTTATATTTTGTTTGCCATTTACAGAATAGATACTGTACGTTCGTGCTGGGTATATTACCATAGAAATTGTGGGGTAACAACTTCGATAAATCCGAAAGTTTCCTATCCCCAGTCTCCATGTCATCATCAAACATTAAACAGTTCAAGATACTCACCATGCAAATCAAATCGACAAGTCTTGATGTGTGCATTGGACGAAAATTTAGTTTCTTCGTTTTCGTATCGTAGTTCTTAATTTTAAAGTATACTGTAGCGTCAAACAGATTTTCCTTGTCTTCGAATACCCATTTTAGCTTTTGCTGGCAACATTTAATAACTTTTGAAATCAGTTCTACGTTATACTTGTCTGCAAGCGCATAATATAGTTCCAAATCATTGTTAGCAATGATTCCTTTCACCTCGCCTTCATCATGAAGATATACGGGATTTGATGTGTCCAATAACCCTTTGTCAAACACATATGATTCCATGCAGAATATTGAGTTGAATATATTCTGCTCATCTAGTATTTTATTAAATAGTTTCATTCTTTTGTTCTATCTTTTTCTTTGACATAATACTTTTTAGCGTTTTCAAAGCAGAATCTATAAATACCTCCATGTCAGAAGGCTCTTTCCGACATCCTGTTTTCAGCAAACTCTCCTTATCCTTTATACTGATATTATACTCGCTTTTCACCGTTGCTATACGATAAAAATTTTCCCAAAGCAAACAAGTCTTTACAAATGGTTTTTCATCAATAAGTTTTACATCCAGTATTTCATGAAATACAACATGTATGTCCCTCGCTACTAGTGGCTTTCTATACAGCATATTAATGTCCACTAATACGTTATTCAAGAAGTGGATAGAATTAACCAAGAATTCTTTATAGTCTTTCTCGCACTTCCTCATATAGCTCCACAAATAATTAAACTGCGGGATTTGGGAAATAAAGAACATGTACCCCGACAACAGTTCGTCGTTATTCACTTCTATTTCGATGGCATTATTTAACTTCTCGCTATCTTTGTAGTTTTCTGTTTTATACAATTTTGCTAAGCCAATCAACATTTGAATCACAATCAACTTTGAACTATATTCGCGTCCAGCAATGTCGCCAGTTTTGTTCATCTCATTGTCCTCGGTCGGTTCTGACTGTATGTCATTTAATAGTATATCAAAGGTATATTCTTCTGTTTTCATATCTGTCATTTTCTTATAATTCTCTTCCACTTATTTCCTGTTTTTTGATATAAAAATCGCAATAGTCCTTTACTCCTTCTGGCAATTTTTCCATTTTTACCGTCGAGTATTGATTTACAAAAAAACGCCTTAATGCCATAAAGGCGTTTTGTCCAGCCTCATCTTGGTCTGGATACATATGCAAGTCGTAGTTTTTTAACAATATCAAATCTTCCATTGGCAGAATCGTTGCACTAGGTATTGCCACGGCATTCATATTGTCAGACAACAATGCCAAACAGTCCGTAATGCCTTCACTTATATACAATTTGTCTCCTCGTTTTAGATTGTTTAGAATTGGCAGATTATACAGCCTAGTTTTCTGCGAAGACATAAATTGGAATCGAGGAGCTTTTTCATTAGTGCCCAAATATCTTGATTGAACTCCAATTAATCTTCCATTCTGTTCATAGTATGGGAACAGCAAGCATGGGGTATAGAAATAAAAATACAACCCATAGTCGCCTCGCCTAATAAGTCCAGTTTTCAAACATATTTCCTCCCCGAATATCTTGACAAGATTGTCTATTACAGTAGTAGAATTAAAAATAGAACCTATTCGTAACTTCTGTACGACATCTTCTTTCAAATGTCTTTTTAGAAATAGGAAATTTTTTGCAGGCTCTAAAAGTATTGCATTATTGATTAGCCACGTATAGATATCTTCATCAAACGTAAAGGTATCTTTTGAGTTTTTGGGGAAGCGTATTTGGGGGGCGGTTATTTTAAAAACATTCCTATCTCGATTGTTTTCAGGCCACCAGATATTGAATGCTTTGCCCAACCAAATGCATGCCTGTTGGAAGTTCCATCCCTCCTTGTCTTGCACCAATTTGATAGGACCGCCCCCCACTCCGCATACCCAACATTTATATATGTTCTTATTGGTGGAGAAAGTGATACTAGGGTTATGGTCGTTATGTTTAAAGCAAAGTGTTTTATGTCTTTTTACCTCCAAACCAAGCTTACAAGCTACCTCTTCAATAGGTAGCTCATTTAAACGACTTATAACATTTTGAGGAATAGTCATACTTTCTTTGATATCATTTCTTTTCTAACAATGATTTAACCTCAGTCTCTGAACGAAGAGGGAATTCTTTACCAAAAGCCTCTACTTCTTCGGCTACCACTTTCTTTAATTCTTCTTGCGGAACTATCAGTTGATAATCTGCCACACCAATGGGTTTCCCCATTTCTTCCAATGCCAGTTCTACTTCCACACGGTCTTTCTCGGCGCATAGAATAATGCCGATAGAACGATTCTCATCTTCCCTACGCTCCAAACGGTCAAGCAATGACAGGTAGTAGTTCATCTTGCCTGCATATTCCGGCTTAAACTCGCCAATCTTCAGGTCAATGGCTACGAGGCAATGTAGGCCACGATGGAAGAAAAGCATATCTACCTTACTCCGTTTTCCGTTGTATTCGAGCACATACTGGTTGCCGATATAAGTGAAGCCCTTGCCAAGTTCCAAAAGGAACTGCTTTACCTTCTCTACCAGTCGGGTCTCAAGCTCAGTTTCCAATATAGGGTCTTTAACTCCAAGGAATCCAAGGTTATAACCGCTTCTGAACACTTCATTAGCAAACATCGCCTGTGTAGCAGGCAGAGTCTGTTCAAAATTATTATCAGAAGGGGTGTCCTTCCTCATGTGCATTTTCAGAGATATGGCACTGGATAGAAGTTCACGGTTCCAGCCTTTTGATGTTATTTCTTGTGCATAGTATAATATGGCTTTGTCATCTTCATCGAACTTGCGCATCAAGGTCAGTATATGTCCCCATGGTATAACTGCGACAGCCTGTCGCAGTTTTGATTCGCTGTTGCAGAAACGTTCGTAGAATTTTTTCATATCCCACAGGTTTCTGGGAGAAACACCCATCTGAGGATAGCGTTGCTTCAAGTCATAGGACAAACGATTGACCACACCGCTTCCATGCTTGCTCTCGACTTTTCTGTCGTGAAGCAATTTCCCTATTTCCCAATGAGCCGTACCGATGGCAGAACTTACTGCCGTTGCCACCATTGCTCTTGTTCTGTCAATAACTGCGACAGCCTGTCGCAGAATTGCATCATACTCTGATTCTTGGATTTGTGTAATATCTGTCATAACCTCAATCTTTCCCTGTTATAAGTTCTCGCTTGTCAATATCAAGTAATGTTGCAATCTTGTCTAATGTGTACAGGTCTGGCTGAGACACGTTGGTACACCACTTGCTTACGGTAGCCGGATTTTTCCCTAATTCCTCAGCAAGCCATTTGGCCGTCCGCTTCTTTTCAACGAGTACAACTTTGATTCGATTTAAGTCTCCCATTTTGCAAATCTATTTAATTTGAACGCAAAAGTATATAAAATAATCGACAATCAATAAAATTTCACCACAAAAGTTCATTTATGTGTCCGTTTTTCACACTTGTTAAGAGGTGCTCAGCATATTAACTCCCCAAAACACAAACATTCAGACCATCTCTTGTAAGTAATATTATCAGTATAAAACTTGCACACTTCTTTGATTGTTGTGGTTTATAAAAGTTAAACGTGTTAAAATTCAGCTTTAATTCAGCCTTAAAAGAAAATCACTTCACTTTTCTACCGTATTAACCACAAACAGCTGATAATCAAAGATGTCTATATACAGTGACTGTACCGCTTTAACCGCATTGTATATTCTTAATACAACTCCGCCAACTATAGAGGAAGAATGTTTTGAAACAAAGCAATATATGACGCTGAATGTCTTTGTCCCTCATGAGGCTTTGTCAACATATCAAGGTGCAGTTGGTTGGAAGAATTTTTGGAATCTGCATGGTTTCGACCCCACAGGAATTGACAATGTGAAGAATGATATTTTGAATGGTAACAGCAAATGCTATGACCTCCGCGGCAACAGGCTCGGTGCTCCCAAGCGTGGACTGAATATCATAAATGGCAAGAAAGTGATAGTGAAATAAAAAAATACGTGGTTAGCCCCAGACTGCGTATCTATGAATGTTGGGGAAATGTAGATATGATTAGTTTTGCAGATACACCAATTATGAACTTTAACAATGGAGGTAAAAATGAATACAATGAATATTTTAGTTCTTGTTTTCTGCCTTATCGTTGTAATAGTTGCCCTCTTTTTTGGTCGCAAGAAAGAGATTCACAACAACTATTATTTTGGTGATGGTTGGAATGTATTCAAGAACAATGGGTAAGTTTGTTTGTCGAACTCATTGAGACGAAAAGATCAACATTAAGCTAAGGTGGCAAATAGTAGCGGTGCAACACCTCTAACCATTCCGAACAGAGAAGTTAAGACCGCCTGCGCCGATGGTACTGCCAGAAAAAGGCGGGAGAGTAGGAGGCTGCCATGGCTTTGCAGACTGGAAGTAATGCTTGCGGTGCTTCCTTTTATAAAGATTAACGCAAGAATTCCCCAATGGCAGGTCGAGAGTTGGGCCTGCCATTTAGGGGAATGCTATGATGTGGAATAGTTTTTATGTTTAACTTTAAAAAATGATATTTTTATGATATAGCTTTTTTTACTAAACGTTATCACAAGCATCATAGGTGCTTGGATATACGATAGTATGAAATCTAATTGATTTCAAATCCTATGATTATAAGGCGCCTTATTATGTTTTTAATCTCCTTCATTTTATAAAAGTAACGGTCCACATTCGTTACTTTACATGTAGGTTGTCCGATTTGATGTACCTTCGATACTTACCTTTGTATTTAATTTTGTCGCAAAAATACAAATTTTATAGCGCTTCCAATGTCTTTATCAATCTTCCAAGCTCAGAGTATGTATAATCTCTGTCATTCATTTGCTTCTCTTCTATGGAGCGGTTAGCATTGGTAACAGCAACATTAAGACTGCCGCCGTTTCGTTCAAAATAACTATGCAGTCCCTTGCTTTTAGTGAAGAAATCGGTTGTCTTTTGATATTTCACGCACTGGTTCAAATCTTTTAGCAACGATTCTTGTGTTTCGTATGGACGTGAAGTGTAACGGAAATAGTAGAGGAAGAACAACTCGGTACAACGGTGTGTCTCGAAGAACTCCACCTCGCAGTGGATGCCTTTCTTTGGTTTGTTAATGAGCTTGGCATACTTTGCCTTTAGTTTCTGGTATTGTGAACGCTCAGGCTCCTTGTCCTTCGTATCCATATCGATGATACAGAAAATATGGCTATAACCCATTGCCACACCCTCTGCTATCTTTGCATCCAGTTCCTTGATATTGGTGTGCTTCGGATAGTCTGGCTTGATAGTCAAGCGTTTGAATACATCACACAAGGACTTGAAGTAGAAAAATTCCGTAGGTCCTTCACCCAAGATAAGTGCTGCTTGTCGTAACTTTCCCATGTCAATCCTCCAGATTTATAAAGATACTACCTAACTCTGGTTTTGCTCCCAAACGTCCAATGCGGTAAGAGTTATATAGAGACAAATTCTTGTGCAGCCCGAAAGAGTCACCGCGAGAATATTCGGAAGAGGCCGTTTCCTTGTTCTTCTCAACAAACCACACAACACCTCTATTTTCATTGATAAGGTCTTGAGACAACAGTGTTGTTTCCTGACTGGTGATAATCAACTGTGATTTTTCTGAGTTGAATATAAAGACATTGAGATAGTAGTACAACAAGTCATTGTGTAAATCCTCACCTAATTCATCGAGATAATACACATGAGAACTTGTTATCATATCGTATAATGCCTCCAGAATGCGTATATATTTTTGGGTACCTTTTGACTGCCATTTGAGAGGAATGTCAAAATCTCCATTTATAGAGTGATTGACAAATGCAACGGAGTCGGAAGTAGGTTTAAGCAGTGCCTCCTTCATTTCTTCCGGGATATTTTCCTTTTGGATGCGTTCACGGAACTCATTAGGCACAAAGCGATCTTCTATGATAGGTTTATATTCCAAGATGTTCAAATCAGCCTTTTGAAGCATGGTGTTGTAGAACTTACGCTTTTTCAAATTATTATAAGCATCATTTAGAATTTCCACAAGTCCTTTCTCACTGTCCCCATCTACATCATGATAGTTTTCCATAATCCAACTATGAAGGATATTGAATTGTGCAATATCTTCTTTCAAAGCAGCCTTTCTACAAACAGACAATACGCTATGATTATTCAAGGTGTTCTCACGAATGCTCTCTTGCGTTTTTACGAGCAGCTTTAGACTTGAACCAAACTTGATTTCAGCCTGTACATTATCTCCGACAAATGTGCGCTCATAGAACAACGACTTTGATTTGTTCGGATAATAATACAGTGCTTCACTCAATATGTACTTATCGTTGAACTTCACATCATAGTCGTATCTTATGCTATTGGCATAGAATGAAACGTGCATTTCAGTTGGCTCATCCTTTGTGAGTACGAAAGGAATACTTCCGTTTATTCTTTGAGCCGTGTCTGATTTTGGCAGAACTAACAGACGAAAAACCTCATTCAAGGCAATCAGCATATTTGATTTTCCGGAAGCATTAGAACCATACAGAATTCCTAATTTGTACAAGAATACCCCCTCGGCAATCTCTGTAACAAGTTCCGAAGAAGGTCCCTTAGCCAAGAAACTCAACTCCTGTTTATCTCGAATGGAAAGATAATTCTTTACCCAGAAATCTCTTATCATAGGATTATGTATTTATATCATTATTGTAATTTGGGTGCAAAATTACAAATTATTTTCTTTAATAAAGAAATATATTCTGTAAAATTAGTAATAAAACTACCGTTTAACTATATTTTAACTCTATTTTGTATAAAAATGCCCCTATCAGATTTGAAATATCGAAAGTTCATTAGATTGCATGATAATGTACAAAACTGTTTTTGAAATAAAAATGTATAAATATAAGGTCAAGCAATATTGTCAGCACAAAACTTGCACATTTCTATAATTATTGTGGTTTACAAAAGTTAAAGTCGTTAAAATTCAGCTTTACTTATGTCTTCAAATAAAAACCGCTCCACTTTTCTATCGTATTAACTATAAATAACTGATAATCAATAATATCTATATACCACGGTTGTAGTGGTCTCACAAGCGTAACCATTCCTAATTCCGTGACCAAGATAGGTTCTCAAGCGTTCTGTCGTTGTAGCGGTCTCACAAGCGTAACCATTCCTAATTCCGTGACCAAGATTAGTCAAGAAGTGTTCGATGGCTGTAGTAGTCTTACGAGCATAATTATTCCTAATTCCGTGACCGAGATTAGTCGTGAAGCGTTCGAAGGCTGTTGTAGTCTTACTAACATAACACTTCCGGAATCAGTAACAGTAATTGGTGATAATGTTTTCCAAAAATGTGATTTTACAAGTATTACGCTTCCAAGCTCAATAAAGAGAATTGGAGCATTCGATGAGACTGATAACATTACAACTATATACATACTAAATCCAACACCTCCATCTCTATCTGTGGGACGTTATTGGAAGCCTTTTACAACAAAACAGTATATGACTCTTAACATATATGTTCCTCAAGGCTCACTGTCAGCCTACCAGAATGCAGATGTCTGGAAAGATTTCTGGAATTTACAAGAAGGTGCCCCCACAGGAATTGAAAATGTGAAGAATGACATAATTAATGGTAACGCCAAGTGCTACGACATCCGCGGCAACAGGCTCACAGCTCCCAAGCGCGGACTGAATATCATAAATGGCAAGAAAGTGATAGTGAAATAAAAAAATGCGTGGTTAGCCCCAGACTGCGTGTCTATGAATACTGAGGAATGTAGATATAATTAGTTTTGCAGATACACTAATAATTAACTCCTATAAAATTGAGGCTAAGAAATGAAAGAATTTGCTATTTTGGCATTTGTTTTCTGCCTCATCATTGTAATAGTTGCTCTCTTTCTTGGTCACAAGATAGAGATTCACAATAACTATTATTTTGGTGATGGTTGGCGTGTATTTAAGAATAACGGGTAAAGTTTCGTACTGAATACGTTTAGACTATTTAGATCAACATTAAGTCAAGGTGGCAATAGTAGCGGTGCAACACCTCTAACCATTCCGAACAGAGAAGTTAAAACCGCCTGCGCCGATGGTACTGCCAGAAAAAAGGCGGGAGAGTAGGAGGCTGCCATGGCTTTGCAGACTGGAAGTAATGCTTGCGGTGCTTCCTTTTATAAAGATTAACGCAAGAATTCCCCAATGGCAGGTCAATGGTTTGATCTGCCATTTAGGGGAATGCTATGATGTGGTGATGTCAAAAGTAAAAGATTTTGCCAGACATATAAGAAATGCTTATGCCCATTCGTTGATTACAAAAAAAACAAGATAAGTTTTATTTGAAAGATACGTATGACCATAAACTCACAATGAATGGTAAGATTTCGATTAACTCAATGAAAGGGCTTCTTGAGGTAATCCGAAATAATAAGCGTGATAGAGATAAAACAAATGTTAAAAAATAGATATAAAAATGAAAATAAGAAAATTTGTATTGCTTATAGTAATGATGTTTGCTATGAACAAAGTGTTTGCCTACGACTTTGAGGTTGATGGCATTTATTACGATGTGGTGTCGTTGAGTGAGCAAACCTGCAAAGTGGTAAAAAGGTCAAGTGTCTACAAATATACTGGTGACATTGTGATACCAGCACATGTGAACCATGCAAACAAAACCTTAACGGTGGTGGAAATATCCGAAAAGCTATTTTATGGCTGTTCTGGACTGACAGGAATAACCATTCCTAATACAGTGGCTTCAATAAGCAATGATATGTTTAACGGTTGCACAAAGTTGAAGCGTGTGGTAATTGAAGATGGAAGAAATGTTTTGAGATTAGGGTATAATTCCTATTTATTTGATGATGGTGATGGATATTATTCTGAAAATTTATTTTGTGATTGTCCTATTACATCATTATATATAGGTCGCAATATTTCGTTTGATAATGAGTCTACTTTTAATGACAATAATACTATAGTAGAGCTGACAATAGGTAATTTGGTGACCGAAATCAGTGGTTGGATGTTTTGTGGATGCGGTAGTCTTAAGAGCGTAACGATTCCAAATTCTGTGACTGAAATAGGCTGGTTTGCATTCTGTTGTTGTACAGGCCTTACAGAGATTGTTATACCAAATTCTGTTACCGATATTGGGGATTCTGCATTCTCAGGTTGTAGTGGGCTAAAAAAATTAACAATTCCTAATTCGGTGAAATTTATAGGTGAAAATGCTTTCGGAGGATGTCGTGGGCTAACAAGTCTCATTATTCCCAATTCCATAACTGAGATAGAATATTATACATTCGGAGAGTGCAGTGGTTTAACAAATATAGTTATTCCCAACACAGTTACAAAGATAGGTGGTTATGCGTTCTGTGATTGTAGTAGCCTTACAAATCTAACAATTCCAGAATCTGTAACCGAGATTGGTGATAATGTTTTCGAAAGTTGCGGTTTCACAAGTATTACGCTTCCAAGCTCAATAAAGAGAATTGGAGCTTTCGATGAAGCTGATAACATTACAGCTATATACATACTTAATCCAACGCCTCCATCTGTGGAAGCGGATTATGATAATGAGCCTTTTACAAAAAATCAGTATATGACTCTTAATGTCTACGTTCCTCAAGGTTCATTGGAAGCCTATCAGAATGCAGATGTTTGGAAAAATTTTTTGAATTTACAGGAAGGTGCCCCCACAGGAATTGACAGTGCGAAGAATAATATTATGGATGGTAATAGCAAATGCTATGATCTCCACGGTAACAGGCTCAGTGCTCCCAAGCGCGGACTGAATATCATAAATGGCAAGAAAGTGATAGTGAAATAAGAAAAAATTACTGTGAATAAAACTATTTTTGCAGAATGTTTAATCATACTTCTATGGCAATATAACATAGCTTCGTTCACCGTCTAACGCCCCTTAGACGGTGAACGAAGCTATAATTAAGACTGATAAAGTAAGAGTTTATGTTCTTTGTTACAGATTTTGGTACTTTTGTATAAAGCGCTGCTTTTATCTATGTTTTGTGTAGAAACATAACTTTTTTTGCTCAAAACAGAAGAAATGTGCAAAAACATTTGTTTGTTTCAAAAAAAGTTAGTACCTTTGCATCCGCAATTCGGAAATACTGAAAAGCAAGGGTGGTTACCAGAGTGGCCAAATGGGGCAGACTGTAAATCTGCTGGTTTTTACCTTCGGTGGTTCGAATCCATCACCACCCACAAAGCTCCTGAAGAAATTCAGGAGTTTTTTTGTATCTTGGCTTGTTGGTTTTGTATCTTGGCTTGTTGGGCAATATGTATTGTTTTTGTGGGGATAAGATTCTATATAATATAAAAAAGGTGCCGATGTCGGCACCTTTTATTTTTTGAGTGTATTTGTTGTAGGAGGTTCTATTCCGGGCGCAGGTGCTTGTCCATGCTTGCTGCGGCGCGGCGGCCGTCGCCCATGGCAAGGATAACTGTTGCACCACCACGCACGATGTCACCGCCGGCATAGATGGTGGCGATGTTGCTCTGCATCTCGTCGTTTACGGCGATGGTGTTCTTGCGGCCAAGCTCAAGCCCCTTGATTGACTGCGGAACGAGTGGGTTAGGGCTGACGCCTACTGCCACTACAACCTGGTCGACATCGAGAGTGACGGTCTTGCCCTCAACAGGCACAGGACTGCGGCGGCCAGACGCATCGGGCTCGCCAAGCTCCATTACCTGAAGTACAGCCTTGCTCACAGCGCCCTTCTCGTCGGCAATATATTCTATTGGGTTGTGCAGGGTGAGGAAGTTTATTCCCTCCTCCTTTGCATGCTTCACCTCCTCAAGACGTGCAGGCATCTCAGCCTCTGAGCGGCGGTAGACAAGTGTGACGTTGGCACCGAGACGCTTTGCCGTGCGGCAAGAGTCCATTGCAGTGTTGCCGCCGCCCACCACAAGCACGTTCTTGGCAGGGTTGATTGGAGTGTCGGTATGAGGATTGGCTGCATCCATGAGGTTTACACGGGTGAGATACTCATTTGATGACATTATGTTGATGCTGTTTTCGCCGGGAATGTTCATGAAGTTAGGCAGTCCGGCGCCAGAGCCAACGAAGATGCCCTTGAAGCCCTGAGCCTCAAGCTCCTCCACGCTGATGGTCTTGCCCACGATGCAGTCGGTCATGAAGTTTACTCCCAGCTTCTTGAGGTTCTCAATCTCAACATCCACGATGGCATTGGGCAGACGGAACTCGGGGATACCGTATTTCAACACACCGCCAATCTCGTGGAGTGCCTCGAACACATGAACGTCGTAGCCCATTTTCACCATGTCGCCGGCGAAGCTCAGTCCTGAAGGACCAGAGCCCACAACTGCCACCTTTATGCCGTTGGCAGGAGCCACTTCGGGAAGTGACATGCGACCGCTCTCACGCTCATAGTCGGCAGCGAAACGCTCAAGATAACCGATAGCCACGGCTGGCTCGTTCATCTTCAGGTGGATGCACTTGCTCTCACACTGCTTCTCCTGCGGACAAACGCGGCCGCACACAGCGGGTAGGGCAGAGGTGGTCTTCAGCACACGGGCTGCGGCAAGGAACTCGCCGCGCTCGATGTTCTTGATGAATGAAGGGATATTGATGTTCACAGGACAACCCTCAACGCATGTAGGCTTTGCGCAGTCGAGACAGCGGTGAGCCTCATTCATTGCCATCTGGGCTGTAAGTCCCTTGTTCACTTCCTCGGTGCGTGTGGTGGCACGGTAAACTGGGTCGAGCTCAGGCATCACCACGCGGGCAATGGCTGTGCGCTCCTTTGGCTTCATTGCCGAGCGGAGCTCCTTGCGCCACTCAGCGTTGCGGTCGGTAAGCTCCTCTATAGGGGCGTTGGCATGAGCGTTTACGGCGTTGGCAGCATCAGCAGCATTCTGGGCAGCCTTCTCTGCCTTTGCCTTGTTGGCGGCATCCACACTCACGAGGTGTTCCTCGAAATGCTCCATCTCCTCCTGCTCCACACGCTTGAAGGTACCCATGCGCTTGAACATCTCGTCCCAGTCGACGAGCGCGCCGTCGAACTCTGGACCGTCGATGCACACAAACTTAGTCTTGCCGCCGATGGTGAGACGGCATGCACCGCACATACCTGTACCGTCGACCATGATGGTGTTGAGCGACACGTCCGTCGGGATATTGTATTTCTGTGTGAGCAGACAGCTGAACTTCATCATGATTGGAGGACCGATGGCAAACACCTTGTCGATGTGCTCCTGCTGGATGAATTTCTCTATGCCCACGGTCACTACGCCTTTCTCACCCTTTGAGCCGTCGTCGGTCATGATAATAACCTCGTCGGAGCTTTCGCGCACCTCATCCTCTAATATAATAAGGTCGGCAGAGCGTCCGGCAAGGACAGAAAGCACACGGTTGCCGGCAGCCTTGAGAGCCTTGATGATGGGGAGCATCGGAGCCACGCCAACACCGCCTCCGGCGCAGACTACAGTTCCGAACTTCTCGATGTGTGTGGGCTGTCCGAGCGGGCCAACCACGTCGGCAACACAGTCGCCTTCGCTGAGATTGCAGAGCTTGACTGATGACAGACCAACTTTCTGTACAACCAGTGTAATGGTGCCGCGCTCAATGTCGGCGTCGGCAATGGTGAGCGGCATGCGCTCACCGTTCTTGTCAACTCGTACAATCACAAAGTTGCCTGCCTTGCGGCTTTTTGCAATCAGGGGAGCCTCGATTTCAAACTTGTAGACCTTGTCTGAGAATTGTACTTTCTTTATTATCTTGTTCATTGTTTTTCTTTTTTTAATTCATTTTGTCGTCAAGCATCTCGAATCCGCAGTATGGCACGAGGCACTTTGGAACGCGCACACCCTCAGGTGTCTGGTTGTTCTCGATGATTGCCGCAACTATGCGGGGCAATGCCAGTGCTGAGCCGTTGAGTGTGTGACACAGCTCAATCTTCTTGTCGGCTGCACGGCGGTAGCGGCACTTCAGACGGTTAGCCTGATAGCTCTCGAAGTTAGATGTGGAGCTAACCTCCAGCCAGCGCTTCTGAGCAGCAGAGTAAACCTCGAAGTCGTAGCAGATGGCAGAAGTGAAGCTCATGTCGCCTCCGCAGAGACGCAGGATGCGGTAGGGCAGCTCCAACTTAATGAGCAGTCCCTCCACGTGGTCGAGCATTTCCTTCAGGCTCTCATAAGAGTGCTCAGGGGTGTCGATGCGCACAATCTCCACCTTGTCGAACTGATGCAGACGGTTAAGTCCGCGCACGTCCTTGCCGTAGCTTCCTGCCTCGCGGCGGAAACATCCGCTGTATGCCGTGCGCTTGATAGGCAGGTCCTTCTCGTCGAGAATCACATCACGGAAGATATTTGTAACAGGCACCTCGGCTGTTGGGATGAGGTAGAGGTTATCGGCTGTGCAATGATACATCTGTCCCTCTTTGTCGGGCAGCTGTCCTGTGCCGTAGCCTGAAGCCTCATTCACCACGTATGGAGGCTGTACCTCAAGATATCCGCTCTTGCGGGCTTCGTCGAGGAAGAATGTCTCAAGGGCACGCTGCAAACGCGCCATCTTGCCGATGTAGAGCGGGAATCCCGCACCGGTGATCTTCACGCCCAAGTCGAAGTCAATGAGATTGAATTTCTTGCAGATGTCCCAGTGGCACTCTGCATTCTCTGGCAGGTTGGGAACCTCGCCGCCTGTCTTCACCACCACATTGTCCTCGGCGCCTGCACCCTCGGGCACATCGTCGTTAGGAATGTTCGGTATCTGGCACAACAGTGTCACAAGCTCCTTCTCGGCAGAGTCCATCACTTCCTGCAGCTGCTTGTCCATCTGCTTCAGCTCAGCCACCTTAGCCTTTATCTCGTCAGCCTCAGCCTTTTTGCCTTCCTTCATCAAAGCGCCAATCTGCTTCGACATCTGGTTTGCCTCCATTTTTGTACTGTCAAGTTTCTGCTGTGCCTCGCGGCGACGCTTGTCGACGGCGAGAACGTTTTCCACAGCCTCTTTAGCACCCTTGAAGTGCTTTTTCTCCAGACCGCGCACCACGCGCTCAGTCTGCTCTGTAATCAATTTGAGTGTAAGCATATATTTTGTTTTTGTTCTTTTTCTTCTGCAAAATTACAAAAAAAATGTGAAATCAGCAAATTATTTTATACAAATGTAGTATAATTGTCAATTATTTGACTTTGAGCTCGTATTATTCTAACTCTCGCTGTTGAATTTCGCCTTTGCCTCGTCTTTTGCCATCATGCTTCCGCAGGCATAATAGAGAATGAAAAACGGCAGTGAGGTGATGAGCAGTTTTATTATTCCCGAGATGAAAAACACAGCGTAGGTGAGTGTCGCCATGTTGCCTGTGCTGCCAAGAGCATCGCCGTTGAGCAGGCTTACCTGGGCATTCACGTTGGCAAGCAACAGGACGATGGCTGGCAGCAAGAATATGCAGAGTGCTGGAATCACCAATATCAGCGACAGGCACAGAGCACCCAATGTGGCGGGGAAGTGCCGCAGACAAACGCCAATGCCTTTTATAAATGTCTTAACAGGCTTCTTTCCCGGGGCGAATATCCGCATCAGCATAATGTAGAAGCCAAGCTCAAAGATGCCTCCGAGGATGAAAAATATAATCATTGTAACCACAAATGCGAAGAGTAGGGTCTCGTTCACAGGCAACCCCACGTTGGTGTAGTTGTTGAGCGGCAGATAATAGTTGGCAAATGTCACCAACAGGCATGTGAACATCAGGGCATGGGCAAGCGCAAAGTACCACGTCTTGGTGAAAATCTTCTTGAAATTCCTAAGATACATGGCTATGCCTTTTCTGAAACAAAGTCTGATGTTCCTCACTTCCTTTACATCCTCTGCTTCTTTAACTTCTCTAACTTCTTTGACTTCTTTAACTTCTCTATCTTCCATATTTTCTGTTATGTGTTTTGTTTCTTAAAACCGTTAATTTTTCTATTTTGTTTGCAAAGATACAGAAAAAATCGTATCTTTGCACGAAATTAATAAATTTTATAATGAAAATAATTAAATGGGGCTTTATTGGATGCGGTGAGGTGACAGAAAAGAAGAGCGGACCCGCATTCCAAAAGATAGAAGGGTCGATGGTACAGGCTGTGATGAGCCGCTCGGAGAAGAAGGCGCGCCAATATGCTGAGCGTCATGGCATTGAGCGTTGGTACACCGATGCCCAACAGCTGATTGACGACCCCGATGTGAATGCCATATACATAGCCACACCGCCTTCGAGCCATGCCACATACGCCATTATGGCAATGCATGCCGGTAAACCGGTGTATGTGGAGAAACCGTTGGCGTCGAATTATGACGACTGTGCCCGGGTGAACCGTGTGAGCGAGCAGACGGGAGTGCCTTGCTTCGTGGCTTATTACCGCCGCTATCTGCCTTATTTTAATAAGGTGCGCCAGATAATATCAGATAACGTGATTGGTGACGTGATGAGCGTGCAGGTGAGATTTTCCGTACCGCCCAGACTCATGGACTATACCGCAGGCGGCAACTTGCCGTGGAGACTTCAGCCCGACATCGCTGGTGGCGGATATTTCTATGATCTTGCCTCGCATCAGCTTGACATCTTGCAGGAGATATTCGGAGTGATTCTTGAAGCAAACGGCATTTGCGCCAACCGCCGCGGACTGTATGAGGCGGAAGATACGGTGAGTGCTTGCTTCAAGTTTGAAAACGGACTGCCGGGCAGTGGCTCATGGTGTTTCGTCGGTCATGAGAGTGCCATTGAGGACAGCATAGCCATTGTGGGCGACAAGGGGCAGGTGACTTTCTCGGTGTTTAATTACGATCCGATACGCCTGCAAACCAGCGATGGAATAAAGAACATAGTGATACCCAACCCGCCACATGTGCAGTATCCGCTGATAAAGCAGGTGGTGGAGCATCTGCAGGGATTGGGTATATGCAAGTGCACAAGTGTGTCGGCAACACCAGTTAACTGGGCGCTCGACCGAATACTTGGTAAATTCTGACATTTTACATCCATGAATAGACTCTTGGTGTTGTTGATTGCAATAGCTTGCGTGATTACATGTCGGGCAGAGGAGGCTGACCTTTTGTCGGCTGATTCTGTTGCAGCATGCAATGCCGTGGACTCTGTTCATCCGCCCAAAAGGGAGATAGGCGCCATACGCAAGACCATTCGCGGATTCAGCAAGATAGACAACCGCTATATAGAGCCGCAGCACTATAACTGGGCATTCATGGTGCAGTCGACATTCAACTATGATGTGTTTATTATAAAAGGAGTAGAAGGACAGAAGCTCACCCTTTCGCCGGATGTGATAATGAAAATCGGACCGTATTTTGGATGGCGGTGGCTGTTCTTAGGATATACCTTCGACCTGAAAAATATCAGCTTCAATAGTAAAGGAAAACTTAAAACGGAGTTTGATTTGTCGCTGTACAGCAATCAGATAGGCGTT
This sequence comes from Prevotella sp., assembly GCA_030539375.1. Classification (GTDB taxonomy): domain Bacteria; phylum Bacteroidota; class Bacteroidia; order Bacteroidales; family Bacteroidaceae; genus Prevotella. Next base: position 40,821 of record JAUNSB010000010.1, on the reverse strand, counting down.
GACCTGTATTATCGCCGCACGGGATGCGACTACAAGATAAGGCATGCAATGATAGGTGACGGCGTTGAAAATAGTTTGCTTAATAACACGCCCTTCGACGGCATAAAGGTGGGCATCACAGGAGCAAGCCTGTATTACATCTTTAACCATAAGGAGTTTTCATATCCTGCCGCGTTCGCACAGAGCACGCGGCAAAAGATAAGCTGCGGATCGTGGATGGCAGGCATCGGTTACACGCGCAACTCACTGGAACTGGATTACGACAAACTTGAGTCGACCATATCCGACAGGATAGGGCATGAGGCAAAGCTCGACAGCGGACTGCGGTTCAACAGCATTAAATATTATAATCTTAACGCCAGTGTGGGGTATGCCTACAACTGGGTGTTCGCAAAAAACTGGCTGGCATGTGGCAGTCTGTCGGTGGCTGTGGCTTATAAGCGCCAGCAGGGAGACATGGCAGACAAGAAGAATATGGCAGACTTTGTGTTCAAGAACTTTAATCTCGATGCCATGGCGCGCATTGCCGTGGTGTATAACAATAACCGTTGGTTTGCCGGCATGAGCGCGCTGATGAACCAGCAAAACTACACCAAGTCGCGTTTCGAGTGCAACAATATTTTTGGCAGCATCAATGTGTATTGCGGCTTGAACTTCGGTGTGCAGAAGAAATACAGGAAAAAGAAAAAAGACTGAGGAATAAAGAACTGAGAAATTATGAAAAGACATATTGTTACAGGTGTGCTTCTGATGGTTGCGATATTTGCATACGGTCAGGCTACAGCGGTGTGTGGCGGGTATAACAAGGTTGACAAAATTAAAATTGACTCTCTGCTGAGGGCGGCTCATGCCATGCCGCGCAGCACCTGCTGGGAACTGTTTTTTGCGCGTGCCTTTATTGGTGTGCCCTACGTTGCCCACACACTTGAGGTGAACGACAGTGAGCAACTGGTGGTGAACACTCGTGAGCTGGATTGCACCACGCTGGTGGAGAATGTAACTGCCCTCACTCTCTGCGTTAAGCAGGAGGTCTACACTTTCAAAAACTTTATTGAAAACCTCACTGCCATCCGTTACCGCAAGGGTGTTATTGACGGCTACGCCTCACGTCTGCATTATTTCACGGAGTGGATTGTCGACAATACGGAAAAGGGACTTGTCTGTGAGGTTCAGTCTCCTCAGTCGGTGTTCAAGGCAGTGCAGACAATCAACATCGGTTTCATGTCGGCGCATCCCGAGTATTACAAGCACCTGAAAAACAATCCCGAGCTTGTATCTGAGATAAAAACTTCAGAAAAGGCAGTCAACGGAATGTCTTTCAGATATATACCCAAGAATGCCATCCCTAACACAAGAGCCTTGCGCAATGCCGTTCACGACGGCGACATCATAGCCATTACCTGCAAGAAGGCAGGGCTCGACATTGCCCATCTCGGCTTTGCTGTATGGCACAAGGACGGGCTGCATCTGCTCAATGCCTCGATGATTCACAAGAAAGTGGTGGAGGAACCAATGCTGCTGTCAAAGTATCTCTCGCAGCATCCCAGCCACACGGGAATAAGAATTATCCGCATTTCACGCTTGTAAACGTATCGTTTGCGAACGTGAACGATACGTTTAGATTTCTGAACGATACGTTTGTACGGCTAAAAGCTACATTCAGACTTCCCAATCGTTTATTGGCGACTCTAAATCGCCGATTCTCAGTTCTAAATAGCTGCTAAAATTACGGGCTGAAAGCCCAATGAACGCATAGCCCAGGGCAACGCCCTGTGGTAAATTGTAGAAATATACAATCGCTAACGCCCTGAAGGGGCAAAAGCGTTTAATAAACTAATATTTGCAGCTTTTTCGGGTGGCAGGATGGCAGGTTTGGCAACCTAATTTTATTATATACGTGCGCGGGCAGGAACTTTTGCATTTGCTTTTTTGAGAGTTCACACGCATGCGTAATTAAGGAAAAAGTTTTAATTTATTATATATTTAAGTAGACATCCTGCCGTCAAAAAAAAGTCTTAATTTATTTTGTCAATTAAAATAAATATAGTACCTTTGCAGTATCTTTACAAAAGATAAAACCACATCTAATGAGAAATTTAGGACTTATACCACTATGCCTCTTTTTTCTGTTGCGGGGAACGGTTTCCGCACAACAGATAGTGAAATGGAGCGATTTGCAGATTATAACGGACAATGCACGGCGCACGGTCTATTATGATAAGGGCAAAAAGCACCCGTTGCAGGGTGAATATCGCATAATCAGGGGACTTGACGAGGAATGTGTAAGGCTTTCCGGCGGAGTGATGGACGGCGATTATCGCCGCTATCGCGACGGTGTGCTGCGTGAGGCAGGCACGTATGTCAAGGGCAGGCGTAACGGCACATTCACGGAGTATTATCAGGACGGTGTCACTCCCCGCAAGAAAACACCCATGCTGCAAGGCAAGATAGACGGCACGGTGAAGACTTACTTCCGCAGCGGCAAGACTGAAACCGAAAAGGACTATAAGCACAGCTTGGAGAACGGACGTGAGCGCCGTTTTGACAGCAAGACTGGCAGGCAGATGTTTGAATCTCATTATGTGAACGGCAAGAAAGAGGGAGAGGAGTGGGAGATATATGATGACGGGCGCGATGCTCAGGGCAAGCACATACGCCACTATCGCAACGGCAGGCTTCACGGCTCTTACCGTATGGTTTCAACGCGCGCCGGAAACCCCTATATAACAATAGAGGGACAATATACCGACGGAAAGAAATCGGGACATTGGAAACAGTACAATGCCACCGATAAAACAACCCGCGAATGGAACGAATGAATAATATAGCCAAATACGCTGTTAGCATTACGTTATCGTTGTTGAGAATGAAATATTTAGTTTGCATGATAACTTTATTTGCAGTTTTCGGGTGTGATTCGTTCCATAAGTTCGCACCTGAAAAATATTTTACAGAAGGGAATGAATTGAAGTTTGCCACTGCGATTTATAATAACGACAGTAAGGAAATTAGACGAATGATAGCTGACGGTATCGTAGATCTGAATACAAGTGGCAAAAAGGGATTTTCCTACCTATTGTATGCCGTATACGTCGAGAAATACAATGTAATGAAAATCCTTTTGGAGAATGGTGCAGACCCCAATCAACTATCTGTAGTAGAGCACCCTGATGGAAGCATTGAGAAATTAACTCCTTTAGTTTGCGTATGCAGAAATCATTGGTATTCCATAAAGTATATAAAATTATTGGTTGAAAAAGGGGCAAACGTAAATGACACAATCGTTTCTCCTCCTTTAGTGACTTGCATAATAAATTCGGGGAAAGATCAAAAGAAAGTCCGTTATCTAATAGAAAAAGGAGCGAATATCAATCAAGTATTTGGAGATTATACGCCAATGCAACATGCTGTGTTAAGTAGAAGGTTAGACTTGGTGGATTTATTATGGGATTATGGAGCAGATCCACTATATATCGGTAAAAAGGGAAATAGCTTGGCATATATGGTGCAAAATATAGTCAATAAAAAATTGGGTACTCCAGAATATGTTAACCATGCCAGAGCGATTATGGACCGTTTGGAAAAATTAGGCGTAAGGTTTCCTGTAAGTTTAACTCCACTTGAAGAAGAATAAGAAAACAACGATAACAAGCGCCGATACTGGCTAAAGTCAGCAAGCTGCAAAACATTATACACGTCATGAGTCAAATTGTATGAGATGAGAGTTGAAAGCGGTGGAAACATCTACCGTGTGTTTTTCATATTCGACGACGGCAACATCGTAATTCTGTTTAACGGTTTTCAGAAAAAGACGCAGAAGACACCGGAAAGTGAGATAAACAAGGCAATGAACTTAAAAGAAGAATATTATGGAACTAAAGGAGATAGGCAATAACCTCTACAGCGTAGATGAATGGCATTCTATTCCATTAATTTTTCAATATGAGTTTAAATATTCTGTCAAATATTTGGCAGTGTCAGAAAAAAGTATTAACTTTGCCGACATAACAAAATACTTAAAGAAAATAACAGCCGAATCCGCTGTTAGCATTACGTTAGCGACTATAATAGAATATGTTATTGACAAGATTGACATTAGATTTATACTTTAACAGCCAAATAACTTTGACAGAGATTCAAAGTCTTATTGGAACGTCCTATCGGGTCATAGATGCCAATTATGATTTTATCTCCATTGAGCATCCTACCGATATTGGTATAGAGTATAATATGGAAATCTATAATCAGTGGTATGTAGATTTTATAGAAAACAATCACAGCACACTAAAACATAATGGGCTGGATAAAATAAACATCTTTATCAATGTTTTCTATTCAGGACAATGCAACTTTGAAATATTTGAGAGCCAATCCCTGTCAATATTGTCAAAATACAATGTGTCACTTCCTATCAGCGTCTTTCATTTATCAAATAATGAATTAAAAGAAATACTGAATGACAATGGGTATTCATTAAAAAGAATTTGTGAAATATTTAATAATGAACTATAAGTCGCTAACAAGCGAATGAGCAGCCCTAACGGTCAGCTATTCGCCGGACATTATTCACATAAATGGAAAAGGTATTTGAAGAAATAAAAAAGGTATTTAAGTCATATCGAAAAAAATATGATGACTTAAATGTTAGTGTTGAATATGATACGGAGGTTTGGGCTTCTGGATTGTATTTCAACTTGTATCCATTTCAGGTAGAGTTATCAAAAGGTGAACATGGACGTCTTTATAAACGTACTCCACAAAATTATAGAAATAAGATTCGGTTCCTTTTTCACAACAATGAAATCGTAAAAGTTGAACTCTATAATGGCTTTGGAGAAATAAGTTTGGAGTATTATACAAAGTATAACAATACAGAAACTATTGTATTAGGTTTTTATGATAAGGTTTTGGATCGGTGTTTTATGACTAAATATGACGGTGACAAAATTCCGATCAGTACAATTTGTTTACATAAGAAACCGCATGAAGATATGCTGAGAGCATTGCTTTATGAATGTTCTGATGGACGTGTTAGTTGTGTTGTCGAAAAAGGATTTATCATACATAACAATGAAACTCCTGCCATTATTGATGTAAAATATGACTTCTTATATAATGAATTGAATGAATTGACGGAAATAACAGGAGAAATCATAAACCATAAGAACGGGCGTATCGCAAAAGAGATTGTATATAAACGAAAAGAATAATATGTAAATAACATGTGGATTAATCTCCCTTAAAGGTCGATTATCCGCCTAACATTATACACGTTATGAGCCAAATGATATTATTTACATCTAAAAAGGATAATGAACTATTCTGTAGAATAGATAATGATTTGTATCTAAAAGGCCGCGCAAAGGTTTTCTTTCATACAAATTGTACCGATGGAATATATACTATTCCTAATTTTGATAGTCTGTGTGTTTGTGCGCAGAAAAATATAGGTAATGGCATATCCATCACCCAAACAGATTTATTCAAAGTCCTTCAATGGATTCAAGATGAAGAAATATATATGTGGTATGGGACAGAGTGTGATGATTTGGACAGCATTGAAAATTTTGAAACTTTAGTCAATGCAATAAGTAATGGATTATTAACTTCCTCTGGAGAGTTATATATCCATTACAAAAAATCCAATGAAAAACAATGTGTATAACAAGCATCTCAATCGCCCCCAAAGTCGGTTATCCGCCAGACATTATAGGCTCTAAAACAAAAACGGGAATGGCTCATCTGCAATTGTCCCAAAGCCACATCATAAAAATCATAATGGCAGTCGAGAGGATGAACAGCAGAACGACTGAATAAGCGGAACGCTGCTGAACATTAGCTACCATGCAAATTGAATTAAAGTGAGAAAGTATATTTAACTCCACCTGAAGAAAAATGAGAGAACAACGATAACAAGCGCCTGTACAGCCTCGACGACGGCAACATCGTAATTCTGTTTAACGGTTTTCAGAAAAAGACGCAGAAGACACCGGAAAGTGAGATAAACAAGGCAATGAACTTAAAAGAAGAATATTATGGAACTAAAGGAGATAGGCAATAACCTCTACAGCGTAGATGAATGGATTGACGGGAAGTATGGCAAGGTGGGAACACCTGAGCGTGAGGAATTCCGCAGAGAGGCATCAGCATACTGCGTGGGACAGATTATCAGTGATGCAAGAAAGCGGGAAAAGGTGACACAGTGTGAGCTTGCAAAAATGGTAGGGACAAACAAATCTTACATTTCCAAGATTGAGCACGGAGTAGTTGAGCCCGGAGTCTGTATGTTTCTCCGCATAATAGATGCACTCGGTCTTAAATTCGACATTGTAAAGCCAGTGATGTAACGGACAATCATTTGAACCATATAAACTCCCGAAATCAACAAGAGATTTCGGGAGTTTTTATATAACGTAATTAACAATCATATACTTGTTTCTTGCCGACAGGACAGAGCAGCTTTGCCAGGCTTCGCTTACATAATCCGCTTAAAGCAGGTTGTATAATAAGTTGAACAGTAGTAAAACATTATAACAAATTAGCTCAGGAGAATCGCTTAAAATCATCCAACGTATCTTTGGTTTCAAATACGCGAAATCTCAGATATTTATATCGTATTGTGAATCAGATAGTTAAGATGCTAATATGATTTTTATTAATAAATAAGCATCGAAAAAACGGTATTTTTGCCTGTTTTTGAGGCAAAATGAACATATGTTCGTTGCTAAAGTAACATAACTTCGTTGGCAAATTTATTTAACTTCATTGCCAAAGTAAGTTAAATTCATTGGCAAAGTCACCTATATTCATGGAATTTTCCATTTATTTTGGAGCTAAACACCATGAAACCGCCATTTGTTTTTCTATTTCAAGAAAAAAATAAGCGGTTATTTTTCAGAATATTTCTTACATAATATAACCTATAGCTTTCTGTTTTTTATGTTGAATGGCTTTCTATTCCATTAATTTTTCAATGTGAATGTAAATATTCCGTCAAATCTTTGGCAGTGTCAGAAAAAAGTATTAACTTTGCCGACATAACAAAATACTAAAAAAAATAACAGCCAAATCCGCTGTTAGCTTTACGTTATAGACGAAAAATGAAACAATCTACAAATATCAAATTAGCAAATTACGTTGAGAATAAAAATATTCTTTACCAACCATTCAATTATGCGGACATAAATGGCAACGCTGAAATGGTAGGGTGGCAAATTGTAGTATTTAGACGAGTTGCTACTGACAATATAAGTGCTATTAGCATGGATGAGATAGATACGGTTGCAATAAGAGATATTTGTGCCGAAATATTCAAAGATTTAGATTTTCCCTTATCAGCAGGCATGAAAATAGATGCTCTGACACAATTATTAGGTTTGTATTCGTATCAAGATTATATACTTGAAGACACAATAAGGTATTACTTTGAAACGCATAATGCTCTAATTGTATGTGGCATCCATGATAAAAAAGGTCTTAGCTCAATAGAAATAATATACGATGAAGAATTAAAAAACAACAGAATAAAAGCCGTTCTATAACAAGCGGATGAATTTTACTTAACGGACAATTATCCGCTGGACATTACTAACGCAAAATTGTGAATAAAATGGATAAAAGTAAACAAATAGCAATCAATCGTCGCAAGGCAACTCTCAAGAAACTTGGCTTTTGGAATATTGACCATTGTGAAGGACTCCCTTTAATAGGGGATTATAGATTGTGTAAAAGTGAGAATCAAATTTGCAAACGCTTTATCGCAAGTCTTTTTTCTTCAATGCTTGCGTGTGACTATATGCAAGACCGTGATTTTTACAAAACCGATGGAAAGAAGATTACAGAACAAGCCATAGTAGAGTTCGGTCTCAAAAACTATCTGTTCCCAGATGAGAAAAAGGTGCTTGAGGAATGTGACGAACGTGTTGCCGTAAATGTGAGTTGGACGGTTGAATGTAGCTATTCGCTGGCGTGGGTTCTCGGACTTATCACGACTGAAGAGATGGAAGCGCCAGGCGAGACGGATGGGTCTCATGGCTTGTTCCGGTTCATCCAGCCGTTTCATAACTTTGCGGACTTCAAGGATTCCTGCACCATGCGCCCGCTTTCAGAAATAATGGATATGCTTGATTTGTATTATAATTACCATTGGGCTTGCGTAGATAATCGTTTAAACCCGGACACCAATTGTGGTGAACTCAATGAAGAAGTAGTAATGGAACGGAGAAAAGCATTGGAATGGCTAATTTGTAAGGATAAGAATTGGGATAGTATTTCATTAGATACATAGTCCAATTTCATAAAGAGAAAATTAAAATCAGCGTCAGTAACAAGCGGATTAATCTTCCGAAAGGTCGATTATCCGCTGGACATTAGTAGCCCTAAAAAATGAAAATATGATAGATAAACCTTTGAAATATTCAACAGCCTTTTCGACTGAAAATGAGTATGACGCTTTCTTTCTAAAAAAGAAACAAAGCATCGTAAAGCGTTTCAGCTTCACAATAGAACGGGAAGTTGAAAAGGTTTATTTATTAGCCTATTGGCTGCATATATTTGGCAGAAATGCAGAAGCTATAATTGTTTGCAATTTTCTATTGCAGAAAGAATATGATGGTAACAATTCTATATGGTATCATATCGAACATGCGATAGGATTAAAGTTTGTTATTGAAAAGCAGATGGGTGAATATACATCTGAACATTTTAACTATATAAATAGAATAGTGTATGCTGAAAATAAAAACATAGAGTTACGGGCTAAAAACGAGATAGATATTAATGCCTATAAAACAATGTATGAAGGGTTTCTCAATGGGCAGTGTATTGAAAATGAACTTTGGAACGAAAATCCGGTTGTGATTCATAATATTCCAGACTCTTGCTGCGCCGTAATCCGAGAATTGTGCTGGTTGATTGCAGCAAATGAAGCCTATAACCGAAATACTTTTTTTATAGGAGGACGAATAGAAAATTGCAAGCTCTTTTGGGATAAGTATTTTATATATCTTATGGAAATAAGAAAATACAAAAAAGTAAATTTGGCTACTAACAAACGGATTAATCTCCCTTAACGGTCGATTATCTGCCTAACATTATCAATCATGAAAAAATGAAGATTTCGGAATTTAGACAACGATATATTGAGGCAATGAAAGTGTCGGAACAGTCAAAGATTGCAGAATTGTTCCGACTGGCAGATGATTTGGAATCTGTTGAAAAGACAGAAGAGAATTATCGTATATTGAGCGATGTATTTAGCTATTTAGGTTATTATACAAAAGCCTATCATTATCTATCAGAGGTTGCCAATCCCAAAGATATGAAAGATGCCAAGAAATTGTACCATCTTAAAGATCGCTTAGAATGTGAAGGTGATAGATACGCCTTAAAACGTCCTCGAAAGACAAAAAACGGCACTTTCAAAATGCCGCACTTCAAATATTGTTCTCAACCGTTGGAAGCTGGACTATTTGAAAAAGTTGATACACCGGAAGTATGTGATTGCTGTGGGAAAGGAACATCTGTAATATATTCCGGACCTTTTTATAGTGTTGAAGATATAAATGTTCTTTGTCCGAAATGTATTGCCTCGGGTAAAGCATCAAAAAAATTTGATGGCGAATTTGTGGATTATGCGATTCTTTCCTCTGACATTTCAGAAGAATACAAAAAGGAATTATGTTGTCGAACACCGTCCTACAATGGATGGCAACAAGAATATTGGCCTGACCATTGTGGGGATTTCTGCGAATTTATCGCCTATGTCGGTTGGAAAGAAATTGTAGAAATGGGATTAGAAAATTTGGTTGAGTTTACTCCTAAATCAGAAGGCTATTCAGAATATAAAGAACACATCATCAATGGCAGTTCATGTCAAGGTTATTTATTTCGATGTCTAAATTGTAAGAAATATATCCTACATGTGGATTGTGATTAAACTGAACGCAGCCGAAATAATTTCTATTAGCCCTTTTTGTAAAATAATCCGTATTTTTGCTTTTTTTAATGAGTTTTCTTGGTAAAAATTTGGGAATTGTTTATTTTAGTGTTACTTTTGTAAGTAAAATGACTACAGAATGGGAACTAAAATAAATAAATTGCGCCAACAGAGCCCGTCCAATGGGATATTGCTCACTTCATGGCTGGAAAAATCAGGCTTTAGCAGGAGTGAGGTTTCCAACTATATGAAATCGGGATGGCTGCAGCGTATATCCACTGGTGTATATCAATTTACGGGAGACACTCCGTCACTTTACGGCATATTGGCTTCGTATCAGAAACAGGCAGGAATGAAATATCATATAGGTGCCGCTTCTGCATTGGAGTTGAAAGGAGTTTCTCATTACATAGCCATGGGGAAGCCTACTGCCGTTGTCTTTTCTCCGGTAAGACCTCCGCTTCCCAAATGGTTAAATTATGCGGAGCTTGACATGAATCTTGTGGAAGCGTCGTCAAAAGTATTGGGAACTGCTGGAATAGAGCAATTGGATTATCTGGGGCAGACTTTGACGGTCTCATCTCCAGAAAGGGCTATAATGGAATGTGTCTTGCTCTCACCGGTCCGTTATGATTTGATGGATGTGTATTATCTTATGGAAATGCTTACCTCCCTTAGAGCCTCTCTTATACAGCGGCTGTTGGAGGATTGCACTTCCGTGAAGGTAAAGCGCATGTTCCTGTATATGGCGGAAAAAGCACGTCACCGCTGGTTTGCCAAACTCAACCTTTCCCACATATCTCTCGGCTCCGGTACACGGAGTTTTATAAAAGGCGGGGTGAAAATCCCAGCATACGACATTGTAATACCCAAAGAACTTGCTGATTATGAATAAAATATACCGACGAAAAGTAGAACTCCTGTTGAGAATACTGCCGTTTGTGACAGACGAGGATTGCTTCGCCATACATGGTGGCACGGCAATCAATCTGTTTGTGAAAAATCTATACCGCCTTTCGGTTGATATAGATGTAACTTATATTCCGATTGAAGACAGGAATACAAGTCTTCAGCGGATAAACGAAGCTCTTGTGAGGATTTCTGACCGTGTCAAGCGCCAGTTCCCGGATGTGAGGGTCATACCGCGCCTCGACATCTGCAAAATCACCTGTGAAAGCCGGGGATGCCAGGTGAAGATTGAGGTGAACCAGACAAAACGTGGGCTTGTATGTGGAGAAGCAGCCTTACTGCCATTATGCGAGAAAGCACAATCATTGTTCGGGATGGAAGTAGATGCAAGGATTGTGCCTATACCACAACTTTATGGCGGGAAAATTTCTGCTGCATTGTCACGCCAGCATCCCCGTGACCTCTTTGATGTTAAACAGATGGATATTCCTTTGGCAGATGTAAAAGAGGGACTGATATTCTGCCTGCTTGGAAGTGACCGTCCCATATATGAGTCGTTCGCTCCCAACCTTATCGACCAACATGAGGCGATGGAACGGCAATTCTCAGGTATGAGTGAGATGCTTTTCGGCTATAATGACTTTGAAGCGACAAGAGAAAAGCTTATTCTTGATGTCAATTCCATGATGACGGAGGAGGACATACGGTTCCTAATAGGCTTTGAAGAACTGACTGTTGATTGGGAGAACACTCCGTATTCTTCCTTCAGGAAATATCCCTCAGTTAAGGTGGAAGATGCAGAATCTGCAAAAACTGAAAGCGTCAAATCCAAAGAAGCTGAAGTCTGAAGCTGACAAGCTGAGGAAAATATTCGAAATGGAATAGTCTGATACATTTCGTCCCGGACTGTTTTTTATGTTGAATGGGCTTTCCATTCCATTAATTTTTCAATGTGAATGTAAATATTCAGTCAAATCTTTGGCAGTGTCATAAAAAAGTATTAACTTTGCCGACATAACAAAATACTTAAAGAAAATAACAGCCGAATCCGCTATTAGCATAACATTATTAATGAATATGAATAAACAAGAATTAATACCTAAAAATAAATTTGATTTAGATGCAGCCAAACGTCTTTTAGAGGCAACTCCTGAACAAGTTTCAGTTGTTGCATTCTGTCTATTGGAGTGGATTGCAGACATGAATTGGCCTGTTGCATTAGAGATTATTCATGTCTTGCCTAAATTTCACAAAGAACTATTACCGAGCATTGAACAAATATTGATTAATCCAAAAAATGATGCCATTGGGAAACATTGGATTATCAGTCAGCTTTTAATCCAATTTCCTAAAGAGAGTCTTATAAATCTACTGCCAGCCATACAAAAGTATGCTGACAGCGTTCCCAATAACGAAGATGAAGAAGATTTGAAAGAATCGGCATTAGATTTTTTAGATTGGTACAATAAAAAAGAATGTTCATCAATAACAAACAGCACTACCGCTTAAAGCGGAACGCTGTATAACATTATAAATTCGTAAAATAAAAATATGATTGAAGCCCTAAAAAATACAGGATTCATCGTTACGGAACGATTGGAAAGAAAAGAACTAAGTCCCGATTTCCTTAATCGGTATTCAAATCTTCCTGCTGATTATCAGGAGTTCTTACAGCAATTTCAAATCATAGCGAATGAAAGTGATAATGTATGGTTTAACACCATTGAGGACTTTAATGGAGAATCTGACAGTGCATTCCGTTGGAATGAATTTGAACTGATGGGGCTTGAGGCACTGGCAGATGATAAGGAATCGTGTGATATGATTCGTCGATTTTGGGATAGCCATATACCTGTTCTTATGTCGGTAAAAGACGGATACCGATATTTGAGCATAGATTTATCACCTGAGAATTATGGTAAAATCTATTACGGGATTGAACCTGAATTTGAAGAATCGGCGGAATTTGTTTGCGATGGCTTCAATCATTTATTGGAAATGTTGTCTTCTAATGAACAGAACGATATATTGACAAATTTCAAATAGGTTTATAACAAGCGGATTAATCTCCCTAATGGTCGATTATCCGCCGGACATTATTTACATTGAATAAGAATATGGAAAAAGATGTAGCAATACCAATTGAATTAGAAGTTTGGCAAAAAACTTCTGAATATGCTATTATAGAGCAATACGATGATAGCTTGGTTATGCGGTTTCAATATTGGGATGAAAAACAAGAAACGATAAATGATAAAACCGCAGTATTGGTGTTCGCAAATGTCTATGCTTTCAGATTTTGCCGTTACAACAAGACTCGGTATTACCCTAAAGAAGTGGAACATTCATACAAATCATATTATTTAGAAATTCCTAATTCAAGCTGGATAGATGAACTGAAAAACGAGAGAGAATCTTATGATATGAATTGGGAAAAACATGACCATCGAAAGTATCACCATTATGTATTTCAAAACAATTCTTATTGGATTGAGATAATTGCGACAGACGTACATTTTCAAATAGAGAATCGAAATGATTGTCATAATAAAAATTGGAATGACTGTAAATAACAAGCGGCTCAATCTCCCCTAAAAGGTCGATTAGTTGCCGAACATTATCAAATTAAGAAAATGAAGGAACACTATTCATATAGGGTCAATAAATATAAATCCAATTTGCCGGGAAACAATGAGTGGATAAGTTTTTACGATATTGGTTCATTGGTGACGAAAGAGGAATATTTATATACAGAGAATGAGTTTGTTAAATTATTCATGGATTTATCCATATCACTCAACATATCGCATTATATGATAACCGATTTGGAAAATTATAATAATCAGAATTATCATGATGGCGATAAGATTCAATGTACAGACATTGAGCCTTTGATTCGAGATATATTACGTGAAAAATTATGGTGTAAACTACGTTCAAATAAATTGGAATTTCATTTTGGATATGATTACTATATGTATATCGTTTCTTATGATTTTCCAATCTCAATGAGCGACATAAATACGCATCTTATAGTTGAAGAATTTGATTCACCCTATATGAACTGACAAACATTTGATAACAAACAGCACTACCGCTTTTAAAGCGAAACGCTGCTAGACATTACTAACGCATAAATAAAGAAAGATGAAATATTATATTGTAAAAAACAGAAAAATGCCTTGGGGAAGTTATGGAGAAATGCTGTGGCAAGGTATTTACGGTTATGATAAAGATACAAACTCCCACATGGTTTTTAGAACCGGAGCGTTTTGCCCTTCTATCTACCGCTCTCAATACAACAGAGAAAGCCCAGTGTTAATTGTCAAGGAAGATGTTGTACGGTATATTACAGAATCAAATCTTACAGGCTTTGAGATTCTACCTGTAAATAAAGGAAAAATCGTAAAGTTGGATTGGGAGAACTGGGATTTACAATCACCGGAGCCTCTGATATATCCGTCTGGAAGTATGGATGCGGAAGAATATATTACGCGGCGCAAACATAATGAGACGGTATCGGAGCAAATGGGGAATTTATTTGCGTTGATACCTCAAAAGGACGGACTGCTTTATTGCGAGCAAGAACGTAGTTCTGCCAAGTTAGTAGAACAAAGCCTTTCAGGATTGGATATTTTCATTGATAGGATTTTTTGCGACTTCTGTTCTGAAATTTATGTCAGTGAAAAGGCTAAAGAGGTTTTATCTAAACATTATTCTGATCTGCTTATTTTCCAAGAAGTCCCAATATTTGTTGCAGATGAAAATCTCTTGCTTCAATTAGAACAGACGGCTAAACCTCCATTATAAGGTCGATTATCCGCCAAACATTATCAGTCCGAACACATTACAATGAAAACCGCAATCATTAGCGCGATGGCAATGATGATGATTGTGATGAGCCTCCTGCCGGGATGCCTCATCTCACGGTAATGTTCGTGGAGAGCTTCACGCCGTTCAGGTGTATAGCGGAGGCGGCAGAACAACGACGGCAGGAATACAAGAGGGAGAGCAGTAATTGCAATCGCCGGTCCCCAAAGACAGCCCAGCGTAAGACCAAGAGGCATGACTATCACAAAGAGCCAGCATAGGAAAAGCAGCATACCGCCGTCAAGGTTGTTATGCTCCCTCTCGCTGAATCTCTCGGCAACATACCATATATAGTCGATGAGACAGAACCGATATTTGCAATTATCCTTTCCCATACCGTCATTTTCACACAAAGAACATTGTCAGGCTGACAATCAATGCTATACTGAGTATAATAATAAAAATGCGGCGTTTTGTTTCGGGCTTGCAGTCGTCGAAAAGCCACAGCTTGCCGTGGTACTGCCACTCATACGCCCATTTCCACCGGCACAACACCCCAGTCAGCCAGAAAGCAAGCAGAATTGCAGCAAACAACAGCCCGTATTTAGGGTGAGCTTGCGCCCACTCGAAAAATGATTCAGCCTTGCCGCTAATCGCCTCGTATATGTCAGTAATTATTGTCATATATATATCGTCAAACTCACGTTTTTACCATATAAACCTTGCGGAATATGTGGCGTTGTTGTGACAGTTGTCAGTCACTGTTATCTTCAGGTTGTGACTTTTGCCTGTACGCGCTACTGCCGACTGTCTCAGCTTGCACTCTATCACGTTGCTTTTCTCAAGAGGGGCAAAATAGATGAACCGTCCGTCAATAAACACCTTGTACGACTTCAGCCCGGAGTCGCCGTCGCTAAGAGCAAACCTTATTGTGCCTGACGCTCTCCAGCTTTCGGGGCTGCCTGATGGCAATATCCTTGGTGCTTGGTCGTCGTATGCCACTTCATAGGTGTCGCTTAGCTCACGTATCATGCCTGTCAGCCATCCGTCATGAAAACGTCCTGCTATCCACTTTGTGCGGTTGCTTCTGAGATACAGTTTCTCTGGCTGGCTTACACGCTGTTTCCCAACATAGATGTTCAGTTCGGCTGGAACGGCGAGCGGACAGGGGAGAGTGGAGAAAGTGTAGAGCTTTTGGTTGGTGAGGAGTGTGGAGTGAGAAGTGTGGAGTGGACTTAGTTGTCTGTAATTCATTTTCACGTTGTTGCCGAGTGCGCCGATGGGAATAACCAGCTGTATGCCAGGACGGCAAAACTCCCACAGAGTGTTACAGGGTATAAAGTCTGACGGCTGTCTTTCATTGGTTACGGACAGTTTCGTCTTGCGCCCCTCCACAATGAACTTATAATGCGCCTCATTGCCGTGGGTGTCTGCCAGAATATACTCCATTTCATAATCGCGTTCCTCGTTGAAGTCGATTATGCCTTTATTATTATCGGTTTTTAGAAAATCAAGCCTGCATCCCGGCTCAATGAATGATTTGAGATACCACACATGACTGCGCAGGTAGTGATGATAGTCGCCCCAGATGTTAATCTGCCGGTTGGAAAATGCTGGAATGCTGTTAACACGGCTGCTGAACACTTCATTGCCGTCGCACAGCAAGCGCGTGCTGTAAACACCGAGGTGATTGTATGTGGTCTCAGAATAGTCGTTAGCCCATAGACCGAAGCCCACCTTTCCCCATGCGGTATAGTGGTAGACCTTGCCTGACTGTGACATGCCGCACGTCTGTTTGCCCGAGCCGCCACAGAACACACCCTCTCCGTATTGTGGATAAGCCATGAAGCCATGTGCCTGTGGCGGTGTGTTGTCCTTTACATCTTGTCCAAGATATTTCAGAGGGTCGAGCATCGCCCACGTC
Source organism: Prevotella sp. (assembly GCA_030539375.1). GTDB lineage: Bacteria > Bacteroidota > Bacteroidia > Bacteroidales > Bacteroidaceae > Prevotella. Next base: position 24,241 of record JAUNSB010000010.1, on the reverse strand, counting down.
TTTGTGTCGTGAAACTCCAGATGCAGGTGTGGAGCCTTGCTTGCTCCTGTGTTGCCGCTGAGTGCCAGAAACTGTCCTTCACTTACTGGGCAGTCAAGAGGTGAGAAACGGGCATCTGTGGTAAACGAACATTGATGCTCGTGGCGATAGCGGTCGACCAAAGTCTGTATCTGCCGTGAGAACGATCTTAGATGACAATATACAGTGGTGACGCCGTTGGGGTGGGTCACATACACAGCATTACCAAAGCCGAGCAACCCTGTGGTTACCCGGCTTACATATCCGTCGGCTACGGAATATATCGGTTTCTTTTCCACACCGCCTGTCTTTACGTCTATACCTCCATGAAAGTGGTTGGGACGTGGCTCTCCGAAATTTCCCGCAAGGGTCACTTCATAGTGTACGGGAGAGGAGAACGACAGACCGGTGGCAAGCAACAGCGCTGTCAGCATGCCTTAAAGCTCATGTCGAGTCCCTTCACACTGTGGGTGAGCGCGCCTACAGAGATAAAGTCAACGCCACACTCTGCATACGGACGCATGGTCTCGAAGGTTATACCGCCGCTCGACTCCACCTCATACTTATGGTTGATAATCTCAACCGCCTTACGGGTGTTCTCAACAGTGAAGTTGTCGAGCATTATACGGTCTACGCCACCGCAGTCGAGCACCTGCTGCAGCTCGTCGAAGTTGCGCACCTCTATTTCAATCTTCAGGTTCAATCCTTTTTCTTCCAAATATTTATGGCAACGCGTTATAGCATTACTTATACCTCCGGAAAAGTCTACATGATTGTCTTTCAGAAGAATCATGTCGAACAGACCGATACGGTGGTTGCATCCTCCGCCAATCTTCACAGCCTGCTTCTCAAGCATACGCATGCCGGGAGTTGTCTTGCGGGTGTCGAGGACACGGGTTCCTGTGCCCTCAAGCAGTTTTACATATTTGTCGGTCATGGTGGCAATGCCACTCATGCGCTGCATGATGTTGAGCATAAGACGCTCTGTTTGCAGCAGCGACTGTATCTTTCCGCTTACCACCATAGCCACATCGCCCTTCTTAACGCGGCTGCCGTCGCCCATGAGCACCTCAACCTTCATCTCCGGGTCGAATCTGCGGAACACTTCTTTTGCAATCTCCACTCCGGCAAGTATGCCGTCTTCCTTTATCAACAACTGTGAGCGGCCCATGGAGTCTGCCGGGATGCAGCAGAGTGTGGTGTGGTCGCCGTCACCAATATCCTCTGCAAAGGAGAGGTCAATAAGCTGGTCTACCAATTCGTCAACACTAAGCATATTTTTGTTTTTTGTTATGTTGTTATTTAATAAATTTATGTGTAATCCTAATTTTCAAAAGTTTCTTCAATCTTTAAGATGATTGCTGTCAGTCTTTAAACAGATATACGCCAACGCCTATTCTCACGCCTATGGTGCTGAAGTCGCTGTGATTCTTGAATGACTGGATGTAATACAGTTCTGGCTCAATGGTCACCGTACGACTTAAGAAATAGGCATAGCCCAACTGCACAGATGGCTGCAGGTCGCTGAAATCGTCACAGTGCTTATAACTGACAGAAGCTCCCAGATACAGTCCGTTCTGCACCATGTAGTATCTGCCGCCAACACCCAGTCCTATTGAGAACGGCATTTCGTGCTGCTTGCTGTATGCTACTTCGCCGGTAAGCATCACATTGTCGTCTACCATATATCCTCCCTTTGCCTCAACGCCCAATTTGGCTTTTTCAGAGCCGTTATAACTAAGGTTGAGCCCCGAGAGCGATGCCCCGATATACACTTTGCCCTGTTCAAACTGGGCATTTGCCGACACGCTTGCCATAAACGCAAACATTGCTGTAACGATACTTTTTCTGATGTTCATACTTATTGCGGTATTTGTTAATTTAATTTTTCTTGTATGCAAAGATACAATATATTTCTGATTAATCCTGCAATAACATTCTTTTTTTCACATCTTTTGTATTTATTGTCATTCTGTTTTTATTTTAATCTTATCAAATTCTACAAAACAGTCCTTTTCCCTTGTATAATTGATAAGACTGCTGAAAACGGCATCTGAACTTAACAGACCGGCGTTACCGATGATAATGAGTGATTCACGGGCACGGGTCATTGCCACATTGAGCTTGCGGTCAATCACAATACCGTCTTCTTCAAAAGTATTGTCAGTGAGAAAATCAAGCTGATATTGCTTCTGCACAGTGAAACCGTATATGATATAGTCGCGCTGACTGCCCTGATAACGTTCTACAGTATCGATTGTTATGTCACTAAGCACATCAATGTTATAACGGCTGATAGTGTTTTGGATTGTGGCAATCTGGTTGCGGTAGGGAACGATTATTCCCACAGTGGCTGTTGGGACGAATTTTTGCGGAGCACGATGGTAGATGGCAACCACTATTGCTGCGATAACATCGGCTTCGGACTGATTCACCTTGTCGGAGGGGCTGGCTATTGGTGCAGTCACATCGATGAACGACATGCGGCGCGATGCAATCAGGCTGCTTATGTCAGTGATACTGCTGCCGGCGTTTGGCAATGCCCGTAGTTGGTGGGGCAATGGCACTTCCATCAGTGTTCCACCGTAGAATGCAACATTGGGAAACTCTGCAATATCGTGGTGCATGCGCCCCTGACGGGTAAGCATATATGTGACCGACGGGGTGTTGCGGTATTTACGTAGCAAGCGCTCAAACAACGATATACGGCAGTCGGTGAGCATAATGTCGGTGAGCAAAGGATTATCCACTTTGGATGTCTCGGCATTCTGTTGCACCACAGCCGGCAGTTGTTTATGGTCGCCAATCATCACAAATTTGCTGACTGCCGACTTATTGTTGCTGCTGGCACAGAGTATTCCCATGAGGTGGGGGTCCAGTATCTGCGAAGCCTCATCGATGATGGCAAGCGAGAACTGCTTTATGGAGAATAATGAAGTGTGCGAGTTGAAGGCAGTGGTGGTGCCCACAAACACCCTTGTAGATGTTATGAGTTGGCGCAGGGCGTTCACATTTCTGCATGATGCTGTTTTGTTTTCAAGCAGAAATGGATGATATACCCTTGAACATGAAGTGCGGTTGCCGATACGTATGAAATCTATTGATTCTTCCAGCAATTTACTGCAAATCTCGTCGATGGCACGGTTGGTGTACGACAATAGAAGCACCGAAGTATCGTCGTGAAGCAATTCTTCTTTCAGGGTGTTTACCAGTCCGTATGATGTCTTTCCTGTGCCAGGAGGACCAATGATAAGGAACATATCCTTTGCCTGACGTACCTTTAGCGATAATTCCTGAAACTCTCCGTAATAGCCTTTCAATTCTGCATTTTCATTTACCCGTGGGCTGCGTTTCAGCATGAGCAAGTCTCTACGTTCTTTAGGTGCCGACAAGAAAGTGTGCATACCACGGTAGAGCGAACCAAATGAAGATTCAAAAAAATCGTGCTCTATAGCCCATTTCGAGTTTTTGTTTTCTAAAAACACATATACGCTTGACTGACTGACTCTTAATCGCAGTAGTATACGGTCTGTAGCAATGCTTTCTATTGTGCATCTGAACACCATGGTGCGGCGCATGTCCGGCTGTTTGCCGTTATCGTAAGGATACAGGATTACGATGTCGCCTTGCCTGAAATTCGACATGTTGTTGTCGGTTTGCTCACAGAACTGCAGGGTTATTGTCTCTACTTTTCCTGTATGGTTGATGGTTGGCGATATCAGGGTGAGATCAGTATAAATGTTTCCAATGCTTAGCTTGTCTTCGAGTGGGAACAGCCATGTGGCGGCAAAGCCTGGATTTTGAATGTTACCGCTTCCAATTTTCGACAGCAGATGTTCTTTCTCTATAAACGTAAGAAAGCGTATGTAGTAGGCGAGCTCAGTGGGCGATGCGTTGCGGATGGGAGATAATAGTTTTTCTATCTGCGGTCGCTGGTAGCGGCTCCATAGTATTCCGTTGGTGTGCTGCTTGTTCAACTTTTCCGGTGTGAGTGATGTAAGCAGACGTATGCCGCCGTAGGAATAAAAAAACTCGCTGTAAGCTATGCCGTTGCGCACTTTCAGAGCCTCATGAATTAATTTAGAATCGTAGTTCACGGGCAGCAGGCTGTTTTTGTATTTAGAGTAGAGCAGAAACGAATGCAGCTGTTTGCCGTTTTGTTCGTATTGACAGCGGTAGTTATAGCGCAGCAATGCCATATAGAGCAATATCTGTACATAATGCTTCGTAGCCACCACAGGTGTGTCGGGCGTTTGCTGTGGAAATCCGCACTTGCCTGATTTTTGTTCTATTATTACACTATGGTCGAGCTGAAAGAAGTCCATACGTCCCTGCAATCCCAGCATTTCGGAAAAGAATGACGGCTCTACCATTACTTTCTCGCTGTCATATTGGCTTACAGTCTTTGGCAGTATTTCAGAGATAGCATGGTGAATGTTGTTTTTCTGCTCATTTGCATCTGTGTGAAATTGGGGAGTGATGTCTGCCGTAATAAGTTTCAGAGTGTTGTTGCGGTAGAACGTTGTTGCACTGTCACTATATGGTGATGTGTCACCGCGCAGTTCCTCATCGAGTAACTGACCGGCAAAATTTCCAAGTAGGGTGGCTTCAGTGTTAGCGCTTGGCTCTATTTTTTTTATCAGATGAATGAGGGGGCTGATGGCATAGGTTTCAAAACAGTTTGCCACAGCAGAGATGTCAACGAGGTAATCAGGGTGTAATATCAGCAGTTCTGGGTATATTATGCCGTCTTTTATTTTTGGAGTTATGATGTTGACTTGTGTATTTGTGCTAAGCAAGTCTTTGATGTAGCTAAAATCGTATGTACCTTGTGTATAACACACAGTAACATCGGTAACATTACCGTTGGCATCATTTATTGTACCATAAATGAACTCATGATCCCAGCGGACCACCGTCATACGCTTGTAATCTTCATTCTCGTTTTGCATGTGATGTGGCGTGGCTGTTAAACTCCTTATTATAATACAAAGAAAACAACAGTTATTCTTGCTGTGATAATCTCAGAATTATTGATGTTGCTCCAAGGGTGAACAGTGTTCCGTCACCTATTATACGTCGTTCGCGGTCGCCAAGAATTACGTTATCTACAAAAGTTCCCGTTACGCTTGGACCATCACGCAATACGTATTTAAGGTTTCCGTTTTTATCATGGCTGACATTTATCACGCAGTGATTATCATCCAGACTGGGGTCGCTGCTCTCTATTTGGCAGTTTGCCCTGTTGCCCTTATGATATTTGCCTATATGGTTGTCGCCCATCTGTAGCGGAATCACCTGCTTATAATGGAACCTATTTTCAATCACTACAATAGAACCGCAACCTTTCTCGTTTGCGTTCTCGTCTACTATTTCTTCTTTTTGTGTGGCTTTAAGTTTTGATACTCCAATACGTATTCCAAACTGTTTGTTACACTCGGGACATTGGAATACCAGCGACTGTCCTTCGGTGTATTTTGTTTCATCAAAAGTGATGTAGCTGTCGCACTTCGGGCATCTTACACGTTTCATTATTGACTATGTTTAATTTTTAAATTTTCAGCACCCACGCTTCTTCAAAGTCCTTGCTGTCTCTAAGTTTTCGCAGACTGTCTTGGGCATTTTGCATTGAATCAAAGTTGCCATAAACAACTCTTATCATGTGTCCGCTGTTATAGATTATTGCATCATTGTAACCTTTAGCCTTAAGACTTTGTATGTATGCTTTTGCATTTGTTTCGGTTATCGAGCTTGCCAGCACAATGGTGTAGCAGTTACCAATTTTTTTGTTTTCCTCAACTTCTGTCTTCTCGATTTCCTCAACTTTGCGTTTTGCCTGCTCAGTCTGTTTTACCTGGTCGTTCATGACCGTTTCTGTGTGATTCTTATTCAGGGCAGTCTCGCTTTTAGCCTTTTTCACCGCCTTAACCTGCATTTTCTGAGACTGTATTCTCACCGTCTCAATATTGGTGTCCTTTGGCATGAGTTTCTGTATCAGCTCTGTGCTCCATGTGCTCATGTGGCTGCAATAACTGTTCACAGTCTTGTTTGGCGTTATCAGCACAATGGCAAGCAACAATACTGCCGCAGCCGCCACTGCCGCTTTCAGCCATGTAGTGCTGATATGGATATAGTCGCTGTCGTCATCATTGCCATGATTGTCAGGAACAATATCATCAGCTTTTATTTTCTCCTCTGCTGTAGGTAACTCTACTACCGCTGCCGTTTCTGTGTGTGCCGCAGGCTCCTCTGGCGTAGCTGCAGGGGTGGATAAAATTGGCAACCTGGCGAAATCAAATGAACTGAGAGCATAAAGACCAGGAGTGAGCACACCAGCCTCGCATGGTTCAAATACTACGGTTCCCTCCTTATTAAGATATAAGGTACCTATACCATTCATCTCATAGCTCCCTTCAGTGGCAAGTCTTTGTTTCAGTTCCTCAACCTCTGCTTCAATCATTCTCAGAGCCTCAGGATAAGATATGTCGAATGCTTCAACGTAAGATACTACAAGCAGTGAATCGTTGAGTTGCAACTGAGGATTGAATCCCAATGTGCGAATTGGTGGCAGAAATATACAATCCTCCCTATCATAACGTGCATTAATTTTGTGCGTTACGAAACCGCCGAGTCCCGGAACTATCACACAGTCGTTACTCAGCAAAAGGATTTCAATATGTCTGCCGATTTGAATCATGGGTGCAAAGTTACGAAAAATAATTCATGTATACAAGAAAAAACAAATAAAAGTGCAGTTTTTTTTGATTTCATTTTTTTCTTTAAAAAAAAGTTCGTACATTTGCACTGGAATATTATGAAACATATACATATTTAAATATAAATAGTAGCAAAATGAATTATATCAAAACTTCAATAGAGGGTGTTTATATCATTGAACCTAAAGTGTTTGATGATGCTCGTGGATATTTTTTTGAGTCATATCGGCAGATGGAGTTTGACGAGAATGTTTCCAAGACTGTGTTTGTACAGGATAACGAGTCGAAGTCATCAAAGGGAGTGCTTCGTGGTCTACATTATCAACGTGGCGAGCATTCACAGGCAAAGTTGGTCAGAGTGATAAAAGGACGGGTGCTTGATGTGGCTGTTGACATTCGCAAGGATAGTCCGACATACGGTAAGCACGTGATGGTGGAACTGAGTGAGGACAACAAGCGCCAGTTCTTTATTCCACGTCATTTTGCTCACGGATTTCTTGTTTTGTCCGATGAAGCAATATTTACATATAAAGTAGATAATCTTTATGCTCCGCAGTCTGAGGCTTCTATAAGGTATGATGACCCTGACTTGGCTATTGAATGGCCTATGGCAGCAGATGAGATTCTTACATCGCCGAAGGATGAGAGCGGTAAGGCTTTTAAGGATATTGACCCAGAATAAATAAAAAGTGGAACTTTATAATTATATATAGTAAAATCTATGAATATAGCAATAGTTGGAACAGGATATGTCGGTTTGGTCAGCGGTACATGTTTTGCCGATACCGGCGCCAATGTCACCTGTGTGGATGTTGATGCATCGAAGATTGAGCGCCTGAAACAGGGCGACATTCCAATATATGAACCAGGATTGGACGAACTGGTGGTTAAGAACGTCAAGGCTGGACGTCTGAAGTTTACCACAGATCTTGCCTCTGTACTTAACGAACAGGAGATAGTATTCTCGGCTGTAGGTACTCCTCCCGATGAAGATGGAAGTGCCGACCTTCGCTATGTGTTGCAGGTGGCAAAAACCATTGGCGAAAATCTCAATCACTATGTTGTGGTGGTTACCAAAAGTACCGTACCGGTTGGCACAGCCATGAAAGTAAGGACAACTATACAGGCAGAGCTTGACAGGCGCGGTGTAGATGTTGATTTTGACGTGGCATCAAATCCGGAGTTTCTGAAAGAAGGTAACGCGATAAAGGACTTTATGAGTCCTGACCGCGTGGTGGTGGGCGTAGAGAGCGATCATGCAAAGAAGGTGCTCACAAAACTCTACAAGCCATTCCTTATTAATAATTTCAGGGTTATTTTCATGGATATTCCATCGGCTGAGATGACCAAGTATGCTGCAAACGCCATGCTTGCCACACGAATTTCGTTTATGAACGATATTGCCAATTTGTGTGAGCGTGTAGGGGCTGATGTTAATATGGTACGCGCAGGTATTGGTTCCGACACACGCATCGGCAGAAAATTCCTTTATGCCGGCTGTGGTTACGGCGGAAGCTGTTTCCCCAAGGACGTAAAGGCTCTTATAAAGACAGCCGATGAAAATGGCTATTCCATGGAAGTGTTGAAAGCAGTTGAACGTGTGAACGAGCGGCAGAAAAGCATATTGGTGGAGAAGTTGAAAAAGGCTTATGGCGGCGAAAGCCTTGCCGGCAAGACCATTGCTCTTTGGGGATTGTCGTTCAAGCCTGAAACAGATGATATGCGTGAGAGCACGGCGTTGGTCACAATAAAACTTCTGCTTGAGCTTGGCTGCAACATCAGGGCATACGACCCGATAGCCATGGACGAGTGTAAACGCAGAATAGGTGACAGCGTAACTTATTGCAATGACATGTACGATGCCGTGCTTGATGCCGACGCCATGCTTCTGCTCACAGAGTGGAAAGAATTCCGCTTGCCTACATGGAATGTTATAAAACGTGAGATGAAGCGTCCTCTAATCATTGACGGGCGAAACATTTTTGACGCAGAGGATTTGCAAGAAGCCGGATTTGAATACCATTGTATTGGTAAATGAGGGATATGATGAGAATATTCTGTAGTTGTGTGGTTATTGTCTTGTGCTTTGTCGGCTGCAAGCCAAAGGCTGAACAGGCTATACAGGAAAGGCGAGAGAATGCAGATTACAAGAAGATGCTTCAGGGTATATGGCTTGACGAAAGTGAGAATGTGGCGTTCCGTGCCAAGGGTGACACCATTATTTATCCTGATTCTACAAGTATGTCTGTTGCATTCAAGGTATACGATGACTCAATTGATATTGGCGGTACGATGTACGGTATTATGAAGTTGTCGTCGCATCTGTTCAATATGAAAAATCAGAATGGTGACGTGGTGAAATATACCAAGACTGATGATAACGAGTATAAGCGCTATTTCGAGCAGGTCAAGGTAGATATTGCTGTATATACAAGCGTGGTGAAGAGCGATACTGTAACTACATGGCAGGGGGAGCGCTATCACTCATATATAGCCATCAATCCTACAAAATATAAGGTTATATGCAATATGCTCAACGATAATGGTGTTGAAGTAAGCAATGTGTATTATGACAACATCATCCACATCAGTGTGTTTAATGGCGCACGCCAGATTTTTTCACGCGACTTCCGCAAACAGCAGTTTACAAAGTTTGTGCCTAAGGAAATTCTCGACCGTGCCATACTCAACAAAATTGAGTTCTCGCACAGTGATGCTGACGGACTGCATTTCTATACCTCCATCTGTACACCCGGTTCTGTGAGCTGCTATATGCTTGATACGCGTATCTCTTACGACGGGAAACTGTTCATGGAGCTTATAGGCAATTAAGACATAAATTTTATAATAGGGAAACAAATAAATAAAAATACAGAAAACTTAAAATTCTAAAAAAAACGAAAAAAGTGGTTGAAGTGATGGAAAAAAACTGCATAAGCTTGTATTAAAAGCAATAATTTTATTACCTTTGCACCACAATTTTAATAGTATGTTATGGAATGGTTTTTAACTTTATTCACTAATTCTGAATCTGTGGCTCATATAGCCATACTTTATGCTTTGGTTATCGCGCTTGGCGTGCTTATGGGGAAGATTAAATTCTTTGGCATCGCGCTTGGCGTCACCTTTGTGCTTTTTGCCGGTATCTTGGCAGGACATTTAGGATTGACGGCTCCGGTCAACATCCTTACGTTTGTGCAGGATTTCGGACTCATTCTGTTTGTGTTTATGATTGGACTTCAGGTGGGACCGGGCTTCTTCGAGAGCTTTGGCAAGGGGGGCATCCAGCTCAATATGCTGGCTGTGGGAGCAATCCTGCTCAATGTTATTGTCATGTTCTCGTGCTATTATATTTTCTTCGACACGGACAATCCTGTCAATCTGCCCATGATGGTGGGTACGATGTATGGAGCTGTTACAAACACTCCGGGTCTTGGTGCCGCAAACGAGGCACTCGGCACAGTGTTCGGCGGCAATGCTCCCATGATAGCTTCAGGTTACGCTTGCGCCTATCCGCTTGGTGTCGTAGGAATTATTGGGGCAACCATTGCTGTGAGATATATATGCAAAATAAAGCTGGATAAAGAGGAGAAGGCTCTTGACGATGCAAATAAGAGCAATGCTGCGGTTAAGCCCCACATGATGCATGTTCAGGTGGACAATCAGTATTTGGCGGGCCGCACACTTTTGGAAATACACGACTTTCTGAAGCGTGATTTCGTGTGTACCAGAATTCTGCACAATGGTCATGTGAGCATTCCTAACCGCCATACGGTGTTTGAACTTGGCGATCAAGTGTTTATTGTGTGTCCCGAGGCTGATGCTGAGGCTATTGTGGCTTTTATAGGTCATACGGTAGAGGTGGACTGGCAGGAGCAGGATGTGCCATTGGTGTCAAAACGTGTGCTGGTGACCCGTCCAGCCATCAATGGCAAGACTCTTGGTTCCATGCACTTCTCTTCTGTCTACGGTGTCAACGTCACCCGCGTCACCCGTCAGGGAATGGAGCTGTTTGCCAGTCCTGATTTGGCATTGCAGGTGGGCGACCGCGTGATGGTGGTAGGTCCTGAGGACTTGGTGGCACGTGTTACCGACAAGCTCGGTAATCAAGTGAAACGTCTCGATGCCCCTAACATCGCAACCATATTTATAGGTATTGTAGTGGGAATAATCTTTGGTTCACTGCCAATAACCATTCCTGGGATGCCCGTGCCAATGAAGCTTGGTATTGCCGGCGGCCCGCTAATCATAGCCATACTTATTGGCCGTTATGGATATAAGATACATCTTGTTACCTACACCACAACCTCCGCCAATCTTATGTTGCGCGAAATAGGGCTTGTGCTGTTCCTTGCTTCAGTGGGAATAAAGGCTGGAGCTACTTTCTGGGATACAGTGGTGGCAGGCGACGGAGTGAAATATGTATATACCGGCTTTCTCATAACCATTATACCTATATTAATAATAGGAACACTGGCACGCTGGAAGTTCAAGTTCAACTATTTTACTATTATGGGTATGCTTGCAGGTACCTATACCGATCCGCCGGCACTTGCCTATGCCAACTCTGTATGTTCAAAAGAGGCTCCTGCTGTGGGCTATTCCACTGTGTATCCTCTGAGCATGTTCCTCAGAATACTTGTGGCACAGGTTGTGGTTCTGCTTGCATGCGGATAAAGTTTTGCATATTACGCAGAATGCTGATAATGAAAAAAGAAATATTTAATAAATACAACTTTAATAAATTTAGCTAACAGTAATGAATAAAATCGGACTACTGCTATGCAGTATGTTGGCTACGGCTACCTCGGTCAGCGCCCAAATGCAGGAAAGCATAAGGCTCAACGAGGTTATGACCAACAATACAGCCAACCTTCAGGACGAATACGGACATTGCGGTGCGTGGCTGGAGATTGTAAACTCTTCGCACACCACTTACAATATCCGTGGAATGTATGTCACCACAGACCGTTCTGTGCTTGACAAAAAAATGAGTGTGCCAGAGCGTATCAAGCGTATGAGTATCATCCCGAGCGGTGATCCTCGCACCAATCTTACAGCACGTCAGCACTTGTTGCTTTTCCTCAACAGTACCCCGGCAAAGGGCAAGGCTCACCTTGATGTGCCTGTTAACGGACAGAAAGCTGTGTGGATTGCGCTTTACAACGGCAACGGAGTGGATCTCATCGACTCGGTGACTGTGCCTGTGCTTGCTGTCAACACTTCGTATGCACGCCACAATGATGGAGTGGGAGCGTGGGAGGTAAAGCCTGCAGACGCTGTTACTCCTGGTATCTCGAACTACATTAAGGTAACGGAGTCGAAGATTGCCAAGCTCAAGCGTGAAGATCCGTATGGCTTGGGTATCACTGTGCTTGCCATGGGCATTGTGTTCTTCTGTCTTGCGCTGCTTTTCGTGTTCTTCTATTTCTTCGGACTATTCATGCGCACACGTCACTCCGTGGCTAAGATTCAGCCAGTGAAGGTGGGTGTAAAGACTGTAGAGAAGACCGTAGAGATTGGTCATAAGACAGGAGTGGTGCTTCAGGACGGCTTAAAGTCGAAGGGTATCGACAAGGAAATCTACATTGCTGTGATTTCAATGGCGCTGAAGCAGTATCAGGATGATGTTCACGATGTGGAGAGCGGTGTAATCACCATCAAGCATCATCACACAGAGTGGAACAGTGAGGTTCTCCAGATAACTCCATTCCCAGAGGTGGTTGACTAAACTCAAATAATGAATAACGGATATAAGCCATTCCGTAAAAACAACAAATCATTTCATAACATAAAAAATAGAAAACAAAAATGAACAAGTATCAATATAAAGTACAAGGTGTAGACTATGATGTCGAGATTGTAGAAGTTGAGGGAAATGTTGCAAAGGTGAATGTCAACGGCATTGATTTTGAGGTTGAGATGAAACAGCCCATCAGTCCAGCCAATGCAATTGTTAAGCCAAAGGTTGAGGTTGTACGTCCGGTTGCAGCTCCGGTTGTGGGTACAGCTCCAGCTCCCGCACAGCCTGCTCCCGTACAAGCAGGTAGCGGCACTCCAGTCAAGGCTCCTCTGCCAGGCACTATCAATGGTGTTAACGTAAAGGTTGGCGATGCTGTGAAGACAGGCGATGTAGTTGTTGTGCTTGAGGCAATGAAGATGCAGAACAACATCGAGGCAGAGTGTGACGGAACAATCACATCAGTGGCAGTCAGTCAGGGTGACTCAGTAATGGAGGGCGCAGTGCTTGTCACTATAGGATAATACATCTTGTTTACATATTAATATTTAAATACTAACATGGATTTTACACAATTTCTGGTAGAAAATTTTAATGAATTTCTTACCTATACAGGTTTTGCCAACGCTACTGTTGGCAACCTGATAATGATTGTTGTGGGTGCGGTGCTCATCTATCTTGCCATCAAGAAAGATTTCGAGCCACTGCTCCTTATTCCTATCGGACTGGGAATCATCTTGGGAAACATTCCATTCCGTGCCGATGCCGGATTGGAGATTGGTCTGTATGAGGACAACTCTGTGCTCAACATCTTCTATCAGGGAGTGCGTCAGGGATGGTATCCGCCACTGGTGTTCCTTGGCATTGGAGCCATGACCGACTTTACCGCACTCATCGCTAATCCTAAGCTGGTGCTTATCGGTGCCGCAGCCCAGTTTGGTATCTTCGGTGCCTATATGGTGGCGCTCGCCCTTGGCTTTGAGCCTAATCAGGCAGCAGGTATCGCCATCATTGGTGGTGCTGACGGTCCTACCGCCATCTTCCTCTCATCAAAGCTTTGTCCAAACCTCATGGGTGCCATTGCCGTGTGTGCCTATTCCTATATGGCACTTGTGCCGCTGATCCAGCCCGCCATCATGCGTCTGCTCACCACAAAGAAGGAGCGTGTTATCCGCATGAAGCCTGCACGTGAGGTAAGCCAGACAGAGCGCATACTGTTCCCAATCATCGGACTTCTGCTCACCACATTCATCGTGCCTTCGGGTCTGCCTCTGCTTGGTATGCTGTTCTTCGGTAACCTGTTGAAGGAAAGCGGCAAGACCACCCGTCTGGCAAAGACTGCAGGCTCAGCCCTCAACGATATTGTTGTGATGCTGCTCGGTCTCACTGTGGGATGCTCCACTCAGGCAAGCGAGTTCCTCACATGGAACACTCTCTTCATCTTCGTTGTAGGTGCCTGCGCTTTCTGCGTTGCCACTGCCAGCGGTGTATGTTTCGTGAAACTGATGAACCTGTTCCTGCCTGAGGGCAAGAAGATTAATCCGCTTATCGGTAATGCCGGTGTGAGTGCCGTGCCTATGAGTGCCCGAATAAGCAACAATCTCGGTTTGGAGTACGACCGCCGCAACTTCCTGCTCATGCACGCCATGGGACCGAATGTTGCCGGAGTCATCGGTTCGGCTGTGGCTGCGGGTGCGCTGTTGGGATTCCTCAGTTAGTCCTCAGCTAATAATAAAAGGTTAATGATAATCTTTTTGAGGATAAAAAGAAAGTATTAGGATGATTTATTGACGTGTAGCCGGAAGCCATCAGTGCTTCTGGCTACATTCTCACTTAAAAACATATTTATGCGAATAGACATTATAACAGTTCTACCCGAGATGCTTGAGGGCTTTGTCAACGAGTCTATCGTGGCACGGGCACAAAAGAAAGGCTTGGCTGAAGTCCATCTTCACAATCTGCGTGACTACACCACAGATAAGTGGAAGCGTGTTGACGACTATCCCTACGGAGGTTTTGCAGGCATGGTGATGCAGTGTGCGCCCATCGACCGTGCCATCAGCGCATTGAAGGCTGAGCGTGACTATGATGAAGTGATATACACCTCGCCCGACGGCGAGAAGTTCGACCAGCATGTTGCCAATGAGCTGTCGATGAAGGGTAATCTCATCATCCTATGCGGTCATTACAAGGGTATTGACCACCGCATCCGCGAGCACCTCATTACCCGTGAGATAAGCATTGGCGACTATGTGCTCACCGGCGGCGAGCTTGCAGCGGCAGTGATGGCAGATGCCATTGTGCGCATCGTTCCCGGAGTCATCGGTGACGAGCAGAGTGCATTGAGTGACTGTTTCCAGGATGACATGCTGTCGGCACCTATCTACACCCGTCCTGCTGACTACAATGGATGGAAAGTTCCTGAAATACTGCTCAGCGGCAACGAGGCTAAAATCAAGCAGTGGGAGATGGATCAGGCAATGGAGCGCACACGGCTGTTGCGTCCTGATCTTCTTGAGTAATGTTTGAAGATTGATAAGTCAATATTACATTTTATGATAATATGAGTGTAAATCTGTGAAAAAAGGCAGATAAAGGAAACGTAAAAAGGAAATAACAATTTGCAAAAGCCCGTTATTTCCTTTTTTTTTTATAATTTTGCAGCAAGCTTTTCGGCTGTGCTTGAACAATGATATTGGAATCAGGCTTTAAAGTTGTGCTGACAGGCTGGGTAAAAAGATATAAACAACATTTATAATTTTAAGAATAAAAACAAAAATTATGACAATCAACGATTACAAATTTGCAGGCAAGAAGGCTATCGTTCGCGTAGACTTCAATGTGCCATTGAATGAGAATGGTGAGATTACTGACGACACTCGTATCAAGGGTGCCATGCCAACCCTGAAGAAGGTATTGGCTGACGGCGGCGCTCTTATCATCATGAGCCACATGGGCAAGCCGAAGGGCAAGGTTAATCCTAAGATGAGCCTTGGTCAGATTAAGGATGCCGTTGCCGCAGCTCTCGGTGTTGCCGAGGTTAAGTTCGCTCCCGATTGTGCAAAGGCACAGGATGCTGCTGCCGCACTGCAGATGGGCGAGGTGCTGCTGCTTGAGAACCTCCGTTTCTATCCTGAGGAGGAGGGCAAGCCAGTTGGTGTAGAGAAGGGTACTCCCGAATACGACGAGGCAAAGAAGGCTATGAAGGCAAGCCAGAAGGAGTTTGCAAAGACTCTTGCTTCTTATGCAGACTGCTATATCATGGATGCTTTCGGTACTGCTCACCGCAAGCATGCCTCTACAGCTGTTATCGCTGATTACTTCGACGCTGACAACAAGATGCTCGGTTACCTCATGGAGAAAGAGGTTGCTGCCGTTGACGCTGTACTCGGCAATATCAAGCGTCCTTTCACCGCCATCATGGGTGGCTCTAAGGTTTCTACCAAGATTGGTATCATCGAGAACCTGCTCGGCAAGGTTGACAACCTCATCCTCTGCGGCGGTATGACCTATACCTTCGCCAAGGCTCAGGGCGGCAACATCGGTAACTCAATCTGTGAGGATGACAAGCTCGATGTGGCTCTTGACGTGATGAAGAAGGCAAAGGAGAACGGTGTGAACCTCGTGCTCGGTACCGACTGCGTGGCTGCTGATGCTTTCTCTAACGATGCCAATACTCAGATTGTTCCTGCAAACGCCATTCCAGAGGGATGGGAAGGTCTTGACGCAGGTCCTGAGACACGCAAGCTCTTCGCTGAAGCTATCGAGGGTGCAAAGACCATTCTGTGGAACGGTCCTGCAGGTGTGTTCGAGTTCGACAACTTCGTAGGCGGCTCAAAGGCTGTTGCCGAGGCTATCTGCAAGGCTACGGCAAACGGTGCGTTCTCACTCATCGGCGGTGGCGACTCTGTGGCTTGCATCAACAAGTTTGGTATGGCAGACCAGGTAAGCTATATCTCTACTGGCGGTGGCGCTCTGCTTGAGGCTATCGAGGGTAAGGTGCTTCCTGGCGTAGCTGCCATCAAGGGCGAATAAACACTCCACACTATATATGCTTTTCTGTTTCTCTGGAACAGGTAATACCAGATGGGCGGCACAGACAATAGCGCAGGCTCTTGACGACCGCCTTGTGGACATCGCCGACAGACATCAATGGCAGACAGATTACAATCTGGCTGACGGTGAGTCTGTCGGCTTTTGTTTTCCCGTGCATGGCTGGCAACCGCCACGCATCTTCCGTGAGTTTGTATCACAGCTTTGCATTTCCAATGCCTCAAACAGATATTGCTATGCTGTTTGTACTTGTGGCGACAGCATAGGCAAGGCTATGGATATGTTTCAAAATGATGTTCTTGCCGTAGGCTTTAGACTCACTGCCGCTTTCTCGCTCATCATGCCTGAGAGCTATGTGTGCCTGCCGTTTATGTACACCGATACAGTGGAGCGTGAGCATGAGAAAATCTCTGTTTCTGCAAAGAAGCTCGACGGTATTATAAATATAATAAGGTGTAGGGAGGAAAATCACCGCGACATTGTTGAGGGACCGATGCCGTGGACACTTACCCATATAGTAGGCGCTTTTTTCAACCGCTTCATGATTACCGACAAACCATTTACTGTGGATGCAGATGTTTGCACACATTGCGGGCTTTGCCAGAAGGTTTGTCCTACTGCAAACATCACACGCACTGCCGATGGACTGCCGTCATGGAATTGCAACGGCAACTGTACATGCTGCCTCGCCTGCTATCATCATTGTCCCGTTCACGCCATCAATTACCGCAATATCACCCGCAAACGCGGACAGTATTTTTTCGGTATAAAACATAGATAGCAAAGCATCACTACAAGCCAACTAAAGCCTGTTTCATTCGGCTTTGAATTCCTTGACAGCGATGGAAAAGGACAATTGTGAAAATGGTATGACAGTCGTGAGACGTGAAACCTTAAAGATTCGTAAAAACGAAAAAGATAATTCGCTGGCATTCTGCAATAGTAACCTCGCGGTAACTATGTTACGGTGGTGTGGGTTATTGCAGGATAAGGGAAAAAGATGTAACTTTGCACCCGGAATCAAGAAATTGATTTAAGAAAAAGGAATTAAGAATTAAAAAACAAATTTAGAACTATGAGCAAAGTAAACATTAAGCAGATTGGCAATGGCTGGTGCGTTGCCTCTGCAGGTAAGCTGACGGGCATGTTGGAAAAGACATTTGTGAAGGACGACATGGGACTGACATCGATGGAGATTTCCTTTGGTTCGCTTTCCGAAGGACAGGCGGTGCCTTTCAATCACAAACACAAGCAGAATGAGGAGGTATATATTGTGCTTGGCGGTAAAGGAGTGTTCATTGTCGACGGCACAGAAGTGGAAGTAGAGGCTGGCGACATTGTGCGCATGGCTCCACAGGTGGTGCGATGCAACAAAAATACGGGTAGTGAGCCATTTACCTATATTTGTATGCAGGCAAAGGACAACTCACTGGAGCAATATGTGATGAGCGATGCCGAGATAGTTGAGTAAAATAAAGGAAAACTTACACAAATACAGCGGGAGGAGGCAATAAAAAGCACATCCTCCCGTTTTATTAATATAATTAATTTGACTCACCGAATTACGAACAAGATTCACGATATGATAAACTCCGTTGACGTGCGCGACCTGCTTTTTCCCGACTGCCCCATACGCAATGTCCTTTCGCGTATAGGCGACAAGTGGTCATTGCTGGTGCTCCACACTCTGGCTGGCAGTCGTGAGCCGCTACGCTTTTCAGCCCTGCGCAGGCTCATTCCCGACATCTCGCAAAAGGTGCTCACCGACACCCTGCGCCATCTTGAGGAAGACGGATTGGTAGTGAGGACGGTATATGCCGAAGTGCCGCCGCGCGTGGAGTATAGCATTACTGAGCGTGGTGAGTCGTTTATGCATGCCTGCCGTCCCATGATAGAGTGGGCGGTGGAACATCTTGCCACTATCGTGGAGGGTAGGAAGCAGCATCGCTTCATGGATGATTTATAACCTACACACAGTGCACCTTTTATTTTCGTGGCCCCCCTGTATCTTTTTCAAAAAACGTGCTACACGTTGCACCCTGCATAATCCCTGTGTTTATCTGTGTTTCAGGGCTATAGGGTGCAACGTGTAGCACGTTTAAGACTGATAAAGTAAAGGGGGCAGTTCGTTGTTTATTTATATACGAAGTTATTTATTCTTTGATGGCTCTTATGCTGGCTCCATTGCAGGACTCAATGCCTTTGGTTGTGTCGCTTCCAAATTGCTTTATTCTGAACAAGGTGTTAGAGCCAGCCATATATTCCATGAATGTGCCGTACCAATAGTAACCGCCAGTTTCCTGTTCGTATGTCTTAGAGAATCCTGCTGCCGGCAGGAATATTTTGTTTCCGTTTCTGCCAGTTACCATCATGCCGTTTATGCCATTGTTGTCGGTCCACCTTTGGCTGCTGTAAATCATCAACTCTTCGTATTCCTCTTTTGTAGGCATGTGCCAACCGTTACCCCATGTGGTGTGTGCTGCATCGTAATCTGTGCCCTCAATGTTCTGCTTGATGTCGGTTTCATAAGTATATTTCGTAGGAGGTTTGTTGGGATCTTGCTCTGGTGGAGTGAAATGTGTGTAGTTGTTCCATGAGTAAGAGTCTTTCTCCATCAGTTCCGCCCAAGCATAATATCCTCCGTATTCTCCCGGGGCCGCTGCTCCCACGTTGCAGCACGCCCATTGCTTGCCGCTTGGCAGTCCGAGGTCAATCATGTGCGGGTGATGGTTGTCAGGACATAGCGGTTTTTCAGATTCCTGTGTAGTGAATGTCTCTGTGGGGGTGGCCGGCAGATTTAATCCCATAAATTTCACCAATGGTCGGACATTATATGTCTTTCCATAAAGTAGTCCGTCGAATTGACTGGTAAATTCATAGCTCTTTTTTGAGCCTTGGTATTCTTCGCTGCTGTAGCACCTTCCCTCTACGTTGTTGCCACTTTCATCAAGCAGTTCAAAGCCCAGCTGCACGGGCATTATCAGGTCTCTGCTCGCCAGACAGCTTAATTTGGCGATGTTTTGGTCTGTTGTCACATCAATATGTGAGAATTCTGGCACCAGATACCATTCCTTGGTAAATAGTGTGCCCAATTCCACTCTTGCAGGCTCTGGAGTGTAGTGGTGCTCTTCGTTAAGTTTTGCTTCAGCCTTGAACTTGGCGTGCGCCGCCAGCGCGTCCACCCATATCTTGCTGTCTTTTATGCTGTTGTAGTATCCTGTCCCGTCTGTCTGTTCTGTGTTGAAATGGAACTGCCCTGAGAGTTTTGGACCCACATATACTTCGGCCTCACTTTTTAAAAAGGCTCCGAAACATTCCATTGTGCCAAATGACACTTTTGCCATTCCGCCCACGTGGCAAGAGCCGTTGAGGTCGATAGAAGTGGCCGTTTGGGTATAGTTGTCCTTTTCATCTTCGTTGTCTATTTTCGTGTCCTCTTGGTAAATGTTGCCGTTGAGATATGTGAAACTTGTCTGATAGTTGTATTTGGGACTTTTTATGTTGTATGCCAAGGACGCATTTCCTTCAATTTCAACAAATGTATGTGCCGAAATCTCAAATTTGAAGACAGGTATGAACTCTATCGGGAAATATTTCACGAACAGTGTCTTTCCTTCCGTCACCTCTTCAAAATTTTGGGAAATATCTGCCGTCAGCCTTGCCGATGCCTGCCAGTCGTGGTTCATTCTTAGTTCAAGCTTTTGGATCTTGTCTGAGAAATTATATACGATGGTTCCTTTTATGTTGCCGTCAATGTCTCCGCTTGCTGTCACGTCCCAATTATTCCCCGAACGTGTGTAGTCAAGTCCAAATCCCAGATTAAATGTTCCCAAATCATATTCGCTGTCATCTTCGCTTCTTGTCGGCAATCTTTTGTGTGAGTTGCTGTTTGTCACTCGCTCCACTCCGATGAGTTGTTTGAAGATGTCGCTGATGTCGGTGACAGTCTCGCAGTTCACGGTATATCCGTCGTTGGCTGTAGTCACCGATTTCACCCTGCCCGCAAATCCTTCGTTGAAGTATGTACAGCTGGGATCTGTGCAAAGCAGAATCTCGTTTTGCTGCGGCACCATATCCTTTGACAGCGATGGTAAGAAGTGCAGGTTCATGCCGTCCACCTTTGTGATGTATTTCCACATGTTCTTGTCCATTACCTTCACGTTGCCGGCGAATATTACCGGCGGCTGCGTGAAACCGATACTGTCAACAGCGTTCATTGGGATATAGTGCACTCTGCCGTCGTGCGTGTACACGGCCTGCACAGCAGCTTCGCTCGCCCTTGGGGCTATGGCTTTTCTGGCGTAGTGAGCCGTAGTGTCGGGATAAAGCGGATATTCCAGATTACCCATGCTGTCCACAGGTACAGTAATAAACAATATGCTGTCTATATCTTCGGTTAGGAATGCGCTGAAGTCGCCGTCGTTGCGGTAAATATAAACGGCTTCTTGTGCGAGAATGCCGGTCAGACATGCTGCCGACATAATTATTGTAAGTATTAGTTTTCTCATGGCTTTCTTATTTTAAAGTTTCCAGCTGCTGTCTTTATTATGTAGACTCCCTCCTGCATTGATGTAGTGCTCACGGTGGCTTTCCCACTGCTGTCTGCCTGCATCAAGCCGAGCTGAAGTCCGTTCACACTGTACACCGCCACTTGTGATGCGGACGGCAATCCTGTTATGGTCACGCTGTTGCCGTCCATCGTCAATGTGGGCATCTTTGATGCTGTTGTTCCTTCAATGCCGTCGGCCGTGCTCTCGTATGTACACCGCTGCAACTCTTGGGCAGGGTATGCCACAGAGCCTTTGGCCGTGGTGATTATCACCTCGCCTTTGACGAATGTCAGCTTTGGCCTCTCTCCGATGTTTATCGTTATTTTCTCGCCGTTGGCTCTCCATAGTATTATGGAGTCAGCGGCATTTGCCGTGATGTTGCCGGCTGTCAGCAGCATAGTGGCGATTGTCAGCAATATTTTTTTCTCATCGTAATGTACTTGTTTTTAAAATTTAAAAAATATGAATTGTGCATGTGCGATAATTAAAATATATGTTCGTTTGCAAATGTACGAAAAAAATTTGTAATAGCCAAGAGATTTTGTATTTATTTTTTATCCAAAGTAAAAAGACCATGAAAAAAGGGAGTCTTGCTCCCTTTTTCCTCATTAAAATGCTGTATATGGATAGTGTAATGTCTGTTTAATTTGTCTTTTTCTTTTGTTTCGGTTTTATATGCCGTCTGCAAAGCATGATGCCGCCGAAGGTTATCAGGCCGTTGAGCATCAGCAGCTCGTAGCCGAACTTATATCCCCAGAGGTGCTGGGCGAGAAGGTCGAGGGCATAGCATGCCATAGGACTGATAACGGCGATGTAGGGCACGGCGCTGTCTGCGCCAGATGTTCTTTGGGCAGTTGTCTTGTCGGCGCAGGTCTCCGTGACGGCGTCTTTCCCCTTTTTTCCTGCCAGCATGGCGTAGGCAAACAGTCCTAGCAGCGGACCGTAGGTGTAGGAGCAAAGAATGTACACGGCATCGATGACACTGGTGCTGTTGAGCGTGCGGAACAGCAGGATGAACGCCACAAACGCCGCAGCCATGCCAAGATGGATGCGGCGGCGCAGGCGCTCGTCGTCGGGGCGCTGCATAACGTCAACGCAAAAGCTTGTGGTGAGGGCGGTCATGGCGCTGTCGGCGCTGCTCATTGCCGCTGCCACTATGCCTATGGTGAACAGCACCGTGACGGTGCTGCCGAGATAGCCCGTGGCTGCAAACATGGGCATGATATCGTCGGTGGAGGGGGGCAGCGTCATGCCATTGCTGTTGGCAAGCATGAGCAGCAGGATGCCCAGCGCCATGAGCAGCAGATTGGCAGGCACGAATGCCATGCCGTATGTACACATGTCTTTCTGTGCCTCGCGCAGCGAGCGGCATGTGAGGTTTTTCTGCATCATGTCCTGATCGAGTCCTGTCATCACTATAACAATGAAGATACCGCTGATGAACTGTTTCCAGAAGTTCTGGCGACTCATCCAGTCATCCCATACAAATACGCGGCTGTGGCTGTCGTGGGCGATGGCACTTACAGCCTCGCCCAATGAGAACTGAAGCGTGTCAGTGACATTTATTATTATGGCAATGATGGCTGCAAAGAGGCAAAAGGTTTGCAGAGTGTCAGTCCACACCAAGGTCTTTATGCCGCCGCGGCGGGTGTAGAGCCATATCACCGCCACCATCACCACCGCTGTGGCGGCAAAGAGTGCGGGATGGTCGCGGTGCAGGAGCGGCGTCACCACAAAGCGGTAGAGTATGGCGCACACAACATAGAAGCGCAGGGCGGCTCCAGTGATTTTTGACAGCAGGAAGAACGAGGCCCCCGTGAGATACGACCTGCGGCCTATCCGATTGCCCAAGTAGCTGTAGATGGTGGGGCTGTTCTGGCGGTAGTACACCGGCAGCAGCACTAATGCCACGAAAATGTAGCCGAAAATGAAGCCCATGCAGGTTTGCAGATAGGTCATGTCGCTGTGGACCACCATGCCCGGCACGCTTACAAACGAGATGCCCGACAGGCTGGCACCTATCATTCCGAATGCCACAAGATACCACGGCGAGCGGCGGTCGCCATGATAAAAACTCTTGTTTGTTGCGCGTTGAGAGGTGGCGCGGCTTATAAAGAATATCGCCGAAAAATAGGCGATGACTGTAATCAGTATTATCATAATTGTCTGCAAAGGTAATGCTTTTTTTGCAATTTACCGCAATTTGTTACTTGATTTCGCAAAAAAACTACTAACTTTGCAAGCGAAATGATTTCTCACGAACTGACATACCGCATTGAGCGTGCATTTGCCTTTGAGCCTACGGCAGGACAGCGTCATGCCATGGAGCTGTTCGGACGGTTTATGACCGACCGCAACGACCATACGCTCATGATTCTGCGTGGCTCGGCAGGTACGGGAAAAACATCGGTTGCCGGAGCTATCGTGAGGGCGATGAAGGGATTGAGGCAGAAGATGGTGCTGCTGGCTCCCACTGGACGGGCAGCAAAGGTCTTTTCCGTTAATTCCGACACTCCCGCATATACCATCCACCGCAGGATTTACCGTCAGAAGACAGCAGGCGACCTGTCCCGCTTCTCGCTCAACGACAATCTTCACAGCGACACGCTGTTTATCGTGGACGAGGCGTCGATGGTGGCAAACCAGGGCTACTGCGACACCTCGTTTGGCTCGGGGCTCTTGCTTGATGACCTCGTGCAGTTTGTCTACAACGGGCGCAACTGCCGCATGATGCTCATTGGCGACAAGGCGCAGCTGCCGCCTGTGGGCGAGGAGGAGAGTCCTGCGCTCATAGGCGACTACATGCAGGGCTATGGCTTGTCAGTGTATGAGTGCGACCTCGACGAGGTGCTGCGCCAGAGCAGTGAGAGCGGAATATTGTGGAATGCCACGATGATTCGCAGCATGATAACCCACGAAGAGATGACGCAGCTGCCAAAGATCCGCTTCGCCGGTTTCAGCGACATAAGCATTGTGCCGGGCGGTGAGCTGATAGAGCAGTTGGCATCGAGCCACTCGCACGCCGGAATCGACGAGACGATGGTGATAACGCGCAGCAACAAGCGCGCCAACATATATAATAATGGTATAAGGGCGATGGTGCTCGGGCGCGAGGAGGAGCTGTGCTCGGGCGACATGCTGATGATAGTGAAAAACAACTATTA
>JAUNSB010000112.1:0-14244 GCA_030539375.1 Prevotella sp. | reverse complement strand
TGGAAATAATTCAGGCAAGTCATGGAAGTAATTCAGGCAGATGCGGAGAATACAGAAATAGTTTACTAACATATAAACAAGATATTATGCCAAAGTACAAATTGCAAGAGATGCCCGACATTAAGAATGACGGAAAACGTAAAGTTTATCCGAAGCTGGATACTTACAGACTGATTGGGAGTAAGGAATTTATAAAAATCCTGCACTCTTATCAGCGCGCCATCGACAAGGGCGTGCTTACTGCCGTGATGATGGATATGGCAAGGGTGATTATGCTCAAACTGTCGGAAGGCTACAACATCAAGATTGACGATGTGGGAACATTCTCGCTATCGCTTGCGTTCAAGGACGAAAAGCCCACGGAAATGGAGGCTGATGATGACGCAATGAGCTACAGAAGGGTGGAGGTTAACAACGTGAACTTCAAGGCTGACCCAAGACTGCTGAAGGAGTTGAGAATGAGAACTAAGTTTGAGCGCGAACACAGTGGAGTGAAGGTGATAAAAAAGAATCTCTACAGTCTTGAGCAGCGTGTGGAAAGAGCCTTGAAGGTGATTGACCATGACGGATTCATCACCATGACCGGCTATGCAGCACTCAACAACTTGAGCCGCACCGTTGCATCGCGTGAGCTGAAAGAGATTTGTTCCGACCAGTCATCGCCAATGCAACCGAGAGGAAGGGGAACTCACAAAGTATGGGTAAGGAGAGTGACTGAATAATACATATTCCGATATGACATTTCTTAAAAATGCGTAAAACCATGCAAAATGTAACATTTAGGAATATGTCGTAGCTGAAAGATTTGTGGATTTCCTGTTTTTTATGTAATTTTGCATACGTTTATGAATTGTTTAAAGATAGAAGATTTATTAAGGCTTTATTCACACTCGCCACAGCTGGCGGCAGTAGTGAAAACGCTGGAGGACAAAAAGGTTAAGACCGTATTCCTGCAGAATCTTATTGGGTCGTCACCATCGGTGGTGTTTGGGGCGATATATCACACGGCTGCAACAGGTTGCAGCCCTACACTAAACACTAAACACTCAACACTGAACACTCCCATGGTGTTTATTCTCAATGATGCTGATGATGCGGGCTACTTCTATCATGACCTTACGCAGATGCTTGGCACTGACAATGTGCTGTTCTTTCCATCGTCCTACCGCAGGGCGGTGAAGTACGGGCAGCGTGATGCCGCAAACGAGATATTGCGCACCGAGGTGCTCACAAGAGTTAACGAGCATCAGCGCGGCAAGGGACAACAGCTTTACATCGTCACCCACCCTGAGGCTGTGGCTGAGCTTGTTGTGTCGAAAAAGAAACTCGACGACCGCACGCTTACCCTTCACAAGGACGAGACGGTGGATGTGGGCGGAATAGTGAAGACACTCAGGGAGTTTGGGTTCCGTGAGGTTGACTACGTTTATGAGCCCGGGCAGTTTGCACGCCGCGGTTCCATTCTTGACGTCTATTCCTACAGCTGTGAATATCCTTACCGCATCGACTTCTTCGGCGACGATATTGACTCCATCCGCACCTTTGAGGTGGAGAGCCAGCTGAGCCGTGACAAGCGCGACATGGTGGACATTGTGCCGGAGCTGGCTCAGATGACAGAGGAGCGCATTCCGCTTCTGGCATTTCTCAATGACAATGCAATACTTGTGGCACGGAACTTTACCTTTGTGCGCGACATAATAGAAAAGACCTATCAGGAGGGATTCCTCCAACAGGCAATAATCGAGCGTACCGAGGGAGCCACGGAGATGGAACAGAAGCGCATACTCAACGAGATGCGCACCGAGATACAGCTCATCAGTGGAGGTACGTTTATGAGCGACATACAGCGTTTCAAGACCGTTGAGATGGGGCACCGCCCGACGGGGACGCCTAATGCCACAATAACATTCGACACTACTCCGCAGCCCGTGCTCCACAAGAACTTCGAGCTGCTGAAATCATCGGTTGAGGATTTTCACTTGCGCGGCTATGAGGTGTATATCCTCGCTGACAGCCAGAAGCAGAACGAGCGACTGAAAGAGATTCTCACACCCGACGGCAAGCACGACCCGACACAGGAATTCATTCCCGTGGACAAGACACTGCACGAGGGCTTTACCGACAATCAGCTGAAGCTCTGCATCTTCACCGACCACCAGATATTTGACCGTTTCCATAAATACAACCTTAAGAGCGACCGTGCCCGCGGCGGCAAGGTGGCGCTGACATTGAAGGAAATCCAGCAGTTTGAGGTGGGTGACTTCGTAGTACACTCCGACCATGGTGTCGGCAAGTTCGGCGGACTGGTGCGAATGCCGCAGGGCGACAGCTATCAGGAGATGATAAAAATCATCTACAACCGCGGCGACTCCATCTATGTGTCGATACATTCTTTATATAAGGTGTCGAAATACAAGGCTGCCGACAACGGCGAGCCTCCACGCCTGAGCACGCTCGGCACAGGACAGTGGGAGCGGTTGAAGGAGCGCACAAAGACCAAATTGAAGGATATGGCGCGCGACCTGATAAAGCTTTATGCCAAGCGCCGTCAGGAAAAAGGATTCGCCTTCAGCGCCGACACTTACATGCAGCATGCCCTTGAGGCAAGTTTCCTGTATGAGGACACGCCCGACCAGCTGAAAGCCACCAACGACGTAAAGGCGGATATGGAGAAGGCAAGACCTATGGACCGTCTGGTGTGCGGCGATGTGGGCTACGGCAAGACTGAGGTGGCTGTGCGTGCCGCATTCAAGGCCGCCACCGACTCGAAGCAGGTGGCAGTGCTTGTACCTACAACGGTGTTGGCTTACCAACACTACAACACTTTTATAAAACGTATGAAGGACATGCCTGTGAGAGTGGAATATCTCACAAGGGCGCGCTCAGCAAAACAAACAAAACAGATACTTGCTGACCTTGCCGAAGGAAAAGTGGACATACTCATAGGTACACAAAAGCTTGTGGGAAAGTCAGTGAAGTTCAAAGACCTGGGACTGCTTATTATTGACGAGGAGCAGAAGTTTGGTGTGGGCACAAAAGAAAAGCTGCGCCAGATGAAAACAAACGTGGACACACTCACCATGTCGGCAACACCAATACCTCGCACACTGCAATTCTCGCTGCTCGGAGCACGTGACATGAGCACAATACAGACTCCCCCACCCAACCGCTATCCCGTGCAGACAGAGATTCACCTGTTTACTCCCGACATCATCGCCGATGCCATCAACTTCGAAATGAGCCGCAACGGACAGGTGTATTTCGTAAACAACAGGATAAACAACCTTATAGCCATCAAAGAGATGATAAACAAATATGTGCCCGACGCAAGGGTGGCGATTGGTCACGGACAGATGAAGCCCGATGAACTTGAGAACATCATCCTCGACTTCTCCAACCACGACTACGACGTGCTGCTGTCTACCACCATCGTGGAGAACGGCATCGACATCCCCAACGCCAATACCATCATCATCAACTCGGCACAGAACTTCGGACTCTCCGACCTGCACCAGATGCGAGGCAGAGTGGGACGCGGCAACCGCAAGGCATTCTGCTATCTGCTGGCGCCACCGCTTGCCGACCTCAATCCCGAAGCACGTAGAAGGCTGGAGGCTCTTGAGAACTTCAGCGACCTTGGCAGCGGCATCAACATAGCCATGCAGGACCTCGATATACGCGGCGCAGGCAACCTGCTCGGTGCCGAACAGAGCGGATTCATCAGCGACCTTGGTTATGAGACATACACAAAGATTCTGAATCAGGCGGTGCGCGAGCTGAAGACCGAGGAGTTTGCCGACCTTTATCAGGAAGAGCTGGAAAACAAGGAGATGAACGGCGAGGACTTTGTGGACGACTGCGCAATAGAGAGCGACTACGAGATGTATTTCCCCGAATATTATGTGCCAAGCGACAGTGAAAGAATGCTGCTCTACCGCGAGCTTGACAACCTGAAGAGCGACGAGGAACTGGAGCAGTACCGCAACCGTCTGCGCGACCGCTTCGGTGAGCCGCCTACGATGGCTGAGGAACTGATGAAGGTGGTGGCTCTGCGCCGGCTGGGCAAGAAACTCGGTGTGGAGAAGATTATGCTGAAGGGCGACCATATGTCGCTGTTCTTCCCGGTAAGTGCCGGTCAGGCATACTTCCAAAGCAGTGCTTTCGGACTTATTCTCAACTACATAACGCAAAACGCCCGCCGATGCAATCTCAAGGATAACAAAGGCAAGCGTTCTCTGTTGGTTACTCACGTGGCAAATGTTGCCGACGCGGTAGAGGTGTTAAGCGGGGTTGTCGGAAACAACTGACGGCTCTGCTTGCTCTGTCTGTGCCTCCAGTTCCTTTTGCTGTATCATCTTTTTATATTTACGTTGCTGCGAGCTTACCTTCATGGCATTAATGATTTCGGTAATGCCGTAGAGCAGCGAGCACCAGCCGATGATGAGCAACGGCAATTCTGCCGTCTCCATCGGTTTGAGAACCACAAAGAAACCTGTGAGCAGAATCAGTGACGGACAAATCCAGAACACAAACGGGATTTTTCCAATCTTTCTCGCATTGGCAAGGTTCATATACTGGTTGACGGCACCGAGGATAAGCACAGCACCGAGGATGTACATCAGCGTAGTTACAAAGATATTGGGAGTGATGGCAAGCAGGAATCCGAGAATGATGCTGCCAAGCCCAACAATGGGAAATGCTGGTTTGTAATTGTTTATCACATTGCCTTCGGCATCGGTAATCCTGTAGTTGTCAGAATGGCGTGTTGCCATGAAATAGGTGACACACGAGATGACGCCCGAAATGAGAAACAGGACACCAATGGCTATGGTTATCCACGTAACTGTGGCACCACGGTATTTAATGAGCAGTGCGCCTATTGCTATTGAGCAAAAGGCGCGGAAAAGAGAACTCTGTAGTACTTTCATAAAATAATCATTTTTTTGTGGTTGTTTATATTAGCGCCTGCCGCCTCCAAAGCTGCCGCCACCATGACCGTGGCTGCTGCCGCCATTGCCGCGGTTTGAGCCTACACTGCTCTTGCTGTCAGATGAACTGCTGCGGGTACCATTGAAAGAGCTATTGCGGGAACTGCCGAAAGAGCTGTTACGCGAGCCGCTGAAAGAGCTGTTGCCGGAATTTACACGTGTGGCTTCAGTTGAGTGTACGCTGCCGCCAATATTGCGGCGAGTACCAAATGAAGAATTTCTTTCTGTACTATGACGCTGTGGCGTAAACGATGTACTGCCGCTGTTATTTGTATTGCCAGAGTTGCGGACACCTCCAAAGCGTGTTCCGTTGTTGTTTGTGGGACGGTCATTGTTGCCGTTGTTCACAGTCACCCGTGTGCTGCTCCCGTGACGTCGGTCGTTATCATTGCGGTTGCCGTTGGGACGGTCATTATCGTGACGTCGGTCGTTGTCGAAGCGATTGCCGTTGGGACGGTCGTTGTCGTGACGTCGGTCGTTATCATAACGGTTATTGCGGTCATTGGGACGGTTTCCGCTGTGGTTACGGTCGAAGCGGTTGCTGTGATTGTCACGCATTCCTGTATGGGGACCACTGTGATTGAATGTATGACGACGGTCTCTCCAGTAGCTCACTCCTCCATTACGGTGCCAGCTGTGTCCTCCACGATATGAAACGTAGACAGTCGGACGGGAGAAGTAGAAGTGTGTGCGGTGAGGATAGCGCGCATAGATTCCGAAATGCCAGTAGCCTGCATCCCAATACAGCGGACGATAGAAGTATGTGGCTTCGCAGAAAGCCCTGTACTGCCAGTCGAGAAGAATATATCCCAAGTCTATGTTGCGGCGCTCCCAGTATGTGCCGTACACATTGTCGCGTCCGGTAACCCCCATCAGATAATCGAGGTTTATCTCATAGGCAGCATCATACTGTGAGTCGGTGAGATTCAGCTCGTATGCCATCTTGTCGGTGAGAAACAGAGCCTCGCGCCGTGCCTGCTCATAACTCATAGCCTGTGTACTGATGTTTATGGTCAGCATTGCCAAAATTGTCATTATAATCTTTTTCATAATTCTGAAGTTTTTATAAGTTTGTACCTTTGCTTTATTTTCTGGTGCAAAGATACGACAATTATATTGGTTTGCCGAAAGGATTTCCCTAAATGGCTTGGGGATTTTCCCTATTTCAGTGAAGAGTGAAAAGAATCCTCGTCCGGGGTAATGAGCTTATAGCCCTTTCCGTGGATATTGATGATTTCAATCTGGTCGTCATCCTTGAGATGCTTGCGCAGCTTGGTGATGTACACGTCCATTGAGCGGGCATTGAAATAGTTGTCGTCAATCCAGATGGTCTTCAGTGCAAAGTCGCGCTGCAGAATCTCGTTGGCATGGCTGCAGAGCAGAGCCAGCAGTTCGTTCTCCTTGGTAGTGAGCTTTGTCTGCTTGTCGCCGATAATGAGCAACTGCTTCTGTGTGTCGAAGGTGAAGCGTCCGATACGGTAAACGGTGTTCTCCTTGTTTTTCTTGCCACGCACACGGCGCAGGATTGCTTCTACGCGGAACACCAGCTCCTCCATTGAAAACGGTTTTGTGATGTAGTCATCGGCACCGAGTTTGAAACCTTCGAGAATGTCCTCCTTCAATGTCTTTGCTGTAAGGAAGATAATAGGAATGTCGGCGTTTGCCTGACGGATGTCCTTTGCGAGTTCAAAGCCATCTTTCTTTGGCATCATGACATCCAGCACGCAGATGTCGAACTTAGTTTTCATGAATGCCTTGTAGCCGGCTTCACCGTCGGAGCACAATTCTGCCATAAAACCTTTTGCTGCCAGATATTCACGCAGCAACATACCCAAGTTCTCATCGTCTTCGCAAAGAAGAATTTTCAAGTTGTCTTCCATAATCTTTCGTTTTTTATGTGAATAAATTTTTTATTTCATTACCGGCAGGGAAATGGTAAAGGTTGTTCCCTTTCCAAATTCACTGTCCACGTTGATATTTCCCTTATGCAGCTGTACTATCTTTCTCACGTATGCCAGACCCAGTCCGAATCCTTTGGCATCATGACGGTTTCCTGTGTGTACGCGATAGAACTTATCGAAAATCTTTCTCAAATTCTCCTTCTTTATTCCCATACCCGTGTCGCGTATTGACAGGTGCAGGTTCTTCTCGTCGTCCCACGTCCTGATATAGATGTACAGCGGTTTGTCTGGATTGCGGTATTTCACCGCGTTGTCCAGCAGGTTGAATATTACGTTTTGGAAATGGATTTCGTCAACGTATATCTTCGACTCCACCGCCTCTATGCTGGTGTATATTTTTCCACCGGTGTGCTCCACGCGCAGTGTGAATGAGTTGGCAATGGTCTCCACAAGTTCGTTCAGGTCGAGTTCTTTCTTCTTGAACACTGCATCCTTGCGGTCGAACATCGACATCTGCAGCACCTTCTCAACGAGGAATCTCAGGCGTTTTGTCTCGTCAGCCACCACGCCGCCCAAGTGCGACATTGTAGCCTCACTCTTGTGTATGCTCTTGTCATTGAGCATCTGTGCGGCAAGCGAAATCGATGCTATTGGCGTCTTCAGCTCGTGGGTCATGTTGTTCACAAAGTCGTTCTTCATTTCCGTGTAGCGTTTCTGGCGGAATATTATCACTATTGTGAAGATGAACGTCACAAGTAGCGCTCCCGTGAAGAATATCGCCGGTATCATAAACTTCACATTCGAGAATATGTAGCTGCTGGTGTCGGGGAAGTGTATCTTCACCACGCCCATCCTTGTCGGCGGGTCGTTTCTGAAGAGTATCTGCGTGTAGGTGTATTCCTTACCCTCGTCAGTATAGTCAGGGCAGCGGTAAATCTCCCGGCCGTCGCTTGTCTCCACCACAAAGTGATATGGAATACTGATACCGTTGTTCAGCAGCTCTGCCCTGAGGTCCTGATCAAGCAGTTTGAAATTGATTCGCTCCTTCAGCGACCTTTCATTGGCTGTATATAATATATTGTATATCACCTCGTCGAGCAGGGCTTTCTGATAGACATATCTGTTGCGCACCACCTCCTGCAACGACCGCGATGCGGCATTCACCGAATTTTTATCCGAGCGCAGCAGTATTGCCTTCGGTATGGAAGACGGCTTCAGCGAGAGAGTCTTCATCTGGAATGATGTATAGCCTGAGTTGCTGTTTGTTGTGTCGCGGCTCAGGTTCTTGCGCTCCCGCTCGTTTATGTCTTTTTCCAGATAATGGCGTGTCTCGTTCATCTCCAGGTTTCGCGATGCCTGGTAGAGACTTCGGTTCACTCCTTCGTCAAACTGCTCTTTCTTCATTTTTGCCATAGCCTCGATGTATGACAATTGCAGATAGAGCAGCCCCAGGAATGATAATCCCATTATTATTGCTATTATCCAAATCGTTGTCTTCTTCATGGCTGCAAAGATAGTGGTTTTTCTTAAACAGCAAGCGGATTCATGTTAACAAAATGTTTTGCTTTTGAAAATGTTAACATAAATCCGCCTTTTTAATTGCTTATTTGCAACTAAGTCAGTGAGGAGTGAGGAGTTCCTTGGCGTTGTCAACGGCAGCCTGGGTAATATCGCTTCCGCTGAGCATCTGTGCTATCTCGTTTACCCGCTGATTGTGGTTGAGCAGTGTCATGTGGCTTGAGGTTATGCCGTTGCTGTCTTCCTTATATACTTTATAATGTGTGGTCCCGAGCGCGGCAATCTGCGGCAGGTGGGTGATGCTTATCACCTGACGGTTGCTGTTGCCCATTTCCCTCATCATCTTTGCCATCTGCTCCGCCACCTTGCCGCTCACACCGGTGTCAATCTCGTCGAATATTATTGTGGGCAGCTTCACCGTTCCGCTTATCATTGCCTTCAGCGAAAGCATCACACGGGCTATCTCACCACCCGACGCCACCTGCGATATGGGTTGCAGCGGCACGTTCTTGTTGGCGCTGAACAGAAACTCCACGCGGTCTCCGCCGTTGTCGCCAAGCTCCGTGGCACTTATACTGACGGTAAACTCCACATTGGGCATTCCGAGCCGCTTCAGGCTCTCCTGCATGTTCTTCTCAATGGTCTTTGCCGCCTTCTTGCGGGTAGCTGTAAGTTTTCCGGCTATCTCGGCACATTGCGCAGCAAGCCTGTCGGCCGTCCTTTGCGCCTCCTCCATTGCCTCATCGCTGTTCTCTATGTTTTCCAGGGCGGCATGCAGCTCGTCGCGCATCTCTATCAGTTCCTCTATTGTCTCCTTTCGGTATTTCTTCTGCAGGTCGTAGAGCTTGTCCAGCCGACTGTTTATCGCGTCCAGCTCGGCAGGGTCATAATCGATGTTGTCCAATTCGTGCCCTATTTCCTGTGCTATGTCTTTCAGCTCAATCATGCAGCTCTGCGTCCTCTCCTCCAGCTGCCGGGCACCAGGCAGCACGTCGGCAATGTCGTGCAGGCTGTTCACTGCTGTCTTGAGGTTGGTCAGTATTCCGCTGTCATCGTTGTTCAGCGCGTTGTCTGCCTTGTACAGTGCTGTCTTTATGTCCTCGCTGTGGCTCATTGTCTCGGCGCTCTGCTCCAGTTCCTCCAGCTCGCCAGCCTGCAAGTTGGCTGCGCTCAGTTCCTGATACTGAAACTCCAGAAAGTTTTTCTGTGCCAGGTTGTCGTCAATCTCCTGCCGCAATGCCTTAACCCGCTGCAAAGCCTTTTTATATGAAGAGAAACATCCTGCATATTCGGCGGTCAGCGCTTGATTCTCGGCTATTATGTCAACGGTGCTCAGCTGAAAGTCCTGTTTTTGCAGCAGCAGATTCTTGTGCTGACTATGCACGTCCATAAGCTGCTCACCAAATGTTTTCAGCAGCGTTAGCGAGGTCGGCGTGTCGTTGATAAACGCGCGGCTTTTGCCCGATGCCATTATCTCGCGCCTTATGATGCAGTCCTCGGCGTCATAGTCAATGTCGTTGTCGTCAAAAAAGGGCTTCATGCCGTAGGCTGCAAGATTGAAGTGTGCCTCAATGCTGCACTTGTCGCAACCCTGCTTTATCTGTTTTGTCTCGGCGCGCTGCCCAAGCAGCAGTCCGATTGCCCCGAGGATGATGCTCTTTCCCGCACCTGTCTCACCCGTGATTACCGAGAATCCCGGATAAAAGTCAATGTCGAGTTTATCAATGAGGGTAAAGTTCTTTATATAAAGATGTGTTATCATTTTAAGTCTTGTTTGCAAATTACGAAAAAATGGAGTATTAAGAAACGTAAGTTCGACGAAGTCAATGAAGACTTTTATTACTTCTGAGCTTCAATGCTCCAGTCGCTGATGGTCTTTGTTGCGCTGTCAAAGCTTATGCCCACCCTCACAACGGGTAGTCCGCACTGTGCGAACCGTGAGGGATAGTCCCTGAGGCTTATCTGCTTCATTGCGGTGGCGGCACTCTGATTTAACTTCAGCTCTATTATATATAAGGTGGTGACCGTGCGCATCACTATGTCAACCCTGCCGCGGGGCGTGCGAACCTCCACGTCGACATACATGCCGAAGAGCGAGAAAATGATGTAAAGCATCTGCTGATAGTGCCCCTCGTAGTCAGTGTTGTCGCAGTATGGCACGGTGAGTAGGAACTCCTGCAGCAGACTGAGCGCGCCGTCCATGTCGTTCCTGAGCAGGCATCGGTACATACGCCCGACCGTAGCCTTGCCGTCTTCACTTTGTGCTGCGAGATAGTTGGGCAGTAGACTTCCCAGCAGTCCCACGCGGATTTCATTGTTTGGTATGTCAAGTGAATAAAGCTCTGTCACCTCGTCCTTGTCCTTGATGGTAATGTAGCCGCTCTGATAGAGCAGCGGAGTGATGTCGGTGAGCCGCTCTGTGGGAGCGTCGAATGCCGTGGCAAACACCTCACGCTGTCCTATTTTCTGCGGAATGACATCATACTTGCGCAGCATCTCGATGAGGAAAGTGGGCGTGCCGCTGCCAAACCAGTAATTATCCAGCTTCCAGTCGTTAAAGGCGTTCAGCAGACTGTACGGGTTGTAGATGTCAGGCGACGGCCAGGTGAAGTGATAGCCGTCGTATTTTGCCTTC
The DNA here is from genome assembly GCA_030539375.1 of Prevotella sp. GTDB lineage: Bacteria > Bacteroidota > Bacteroidia > Bacteroidales > Bacteroidaceae > Prevotella. Next base: position 3,202 of record JAUNSB010000112.1, on the reverse strand, counting down.
AGCCGTTGCTGCATTTCTTCTGTCGTGATGTTGAGCTTTTCGGCAAACCGCACGATATAATCCTTCATCTGTGTGAGCAGCTCCTCCTTTGTGATTCCGCAGATGGCGGCGTACTTCTCGTCCATGCTGATGTTGCTGATATTGTTCAGCTCGCTGAAAATGCTCAGCTGCGAGAACTTGGTGATGCCCGTGAGGAAGACGAAGCGCAGATAAGGGTCACAGGCTTTCAGCGGCGAGTAGAAATTACGCATCACGTTGCGGAGAACAGGCAAGTTCTCCTCCTCGTGCATAACGTCGAGCAGCGGGGCGTCATATTCGTCGATGAGCACCACAACCTTTTTTCCTGTCTGCTCGCAGGCACGCATGATGAGACTCTTAAGCCGGTCGTTGATTTTCTCAGCATCTTCTGCCTTGCCATATATTCTTTCATATTCAGAAAGCTGAAAGCGCAGCATACTTTCCAGCTGTTCCTTGTCCACATGCTTCGCCGTGCTCATGTCGAAGTGCAGCACTGGATACTGTGTCCACTCCGTCTCAAGCTTGTCTATCGCCAAGCCTTTGAACAGCTCCCTTCTGCCTTCAAAATAACTTTTCAGCGTGGAGGTGAGCAGCGACTTGCCGAACCGCCTCGGGCGGCTCAGAAAATAATATGTAGGCGCACTCTTTGCCAAGTTATACACATATTCCGTCTTGTCGATATAGAGATAGTTCCCCTCTATTATTTTCTCAAATGTCTGTATGCCCACGGGGCAAAATTTCAGTTTCTTGTCTGCCATAATCTGCTCACTTATCATGTTATGCTGCAAATTTACAAAGAATATTTCATTCAGCCAAATTAATGCAAGAAAATTTATTTTTCCTCAGCTATAGTGACCAACCGCTCTTTATTACTCCTGAGCTTCAACGCTCCAGTCGCAGATGGTCTTTGTTGCGCTGTCGAAGCTGATGCCGACATTTACCACAGGCAGTCCGCACTGTGCGAACCGTGAGGGATAGTCCCTGAGGCTTATCTGCTTCATTGCGGTGGCGGCACTCTGATTGAGCTTCAGCTCTATTATATATAATGTAGTGGCTGTGCGCATCACTATGTCAACCCTGCCGCGGGGCGTGCGCACCTCCACGTCGACATACATTCCGAAGAGCGAGAAGATAACGTAGAGCAACTGCTGGTAGTGCCCCTCGTAGTCGGTGTTGTCGCAGTAGGGTACGGTGAGCAGGAACTCCTGAAGCTGCTGGAGGGCACCCTCCATGTCATCGCGGTAAATGCAGCGGTACATCTTGCCGACAATATTCTTGCCGCTGTTGGCGTGCCTTCCAAGATAGTTGGGCAGCATGCTTTCCATCAGCCCTACGCGTATTTCGCGGTTGGGAATGTCGAGAGTGTACAGTTCCGTCACCTCGTCTTTGTCCTTGATGGTAATATAGCCGCTCTGATAGAGCAGCGGAATGATACTTGAAAGGCGCTCCGTGGGAGCGTCGAATGCCGTGGCATATTCCTCAACGGGTCCTATATTCTGCGGAATGATGTCATACTTGCGCAGCATCTCGATGAGGAAGGTGGGCGTGCCGCTGCCAAACCAGTAGTTGTCCAGCTTACAGTCGTTAAAGGCGTTCAGCAGACTGTACGGGTTGTAGATGTCGGGCGACGGCCAGGTGAAGTGATAGCCGTCGTATTTCGCCTTCAGCCTCAGCTGCATCTCCTCCACGGTGATGTTGAGTTTTTCGGCAAACCGCCCGATATAATCCTTCATCTGTGTGAGCAGCTCCTCCTTGGTGATTCCGCAGATGGCGGCGTATGACTCGTCCATACTGATATTTTTGATGTTGTTCAGCTCGCTGAAGATGCTCAGCTGCGAGAACTTGGTGATGCCCGTGAGGAAGACGAAGCGCAGATAAGGGTCGCAGGCTTTCAGCGGCGAGTAGAAGTTGCGCATCACGTTGCGGAGAACAGGCAGGTTCTCCTCCTCGTGCATAACGTCGAGCAGCGGAGCATCATATTCGTCGATGAGCACAACGACCTTCCGTCCGGTCTGCTCGCAGGCACGTATAATGAGACTTTTAAGCCTGTCGTTGATTTTCTCAGCATCCTCTGCTTTGCCATATATTCTTTCATATTCGGAAAGCTGAAAGCGCAGCATACTTTCCAGCTGTTCCTTGTCCACATGCTTCGCCGTGCTCATGTCGAAGTGCAGCACTGGATACTGTGTCCACTCCGTCTCAAGCTTGTCTATCGCCAAGCCTTTGAACAGCTCCCTTCTGCCTTCAAAATAACTTTTCAGCGTGGAGGTGAGCAGCGACTTGCCGAACCGCCTCGGGCGGCTCAGAAAATAATATGTAGGCGCACTCTTTGCCAAGTTATACACATATTCCGTCTTGTCGATATAGAGATAGTTCCCCTCTATTATTTTCTCAAATGTCTGTATGCCCACGGGGCAAAATTTCAGTTTCTTGTCTGCCATAATCTGCTCACTTATCATGTTATGCTGCAAATTTACAAAGAATATTTCATTCTGCCAAATTAATGCAAAAATTTTTCATCGAAAATAAAGATTTATTGCACCTCGTTCAATAGGAATGCCATATACATTGGCAATGTGAACAGTTTGTCTTTCTTGCCGACATTGTAGTCTCCAAGTTTTATTGCAAAATCCACATGGTATTTTTCCGGATGCTCAAGGACGGTGCGCATAGACTTGGCATTGCCTGTTGTGGCCTTACATTCAATTGGGACACATTGTCCATTATGGCGCATCAGAAAATCCAGTTCAATGCCGCCGTTCTTGTGGTAATAGTATAGTTTGCGCCCCATCTTGCCAAGGATATCAGCAACAAGATTCTCAAAGATGGCACCTTTGTATCCATAAAGTTCACCTCTCAATATGCTCGATTGTGTGCCGTCTTCAAGCATAGAGACCAACTCTAACTTTGCAGTGCCAAAGAGATTGGTGAGTACTCGTTAAAAAAATCTCCCTAAAATCTTTGACAATTCAGGTTTAGTTATTACCTTTGTTGTATGAAGGTAAAACTGACCTCCCAGAGAGGGAAACTATACAGAGACATGGTCTGTGAAAACCACCCTCTGTGACAGTCCTCTCCGGGACGAGCTGCAAAGGCAAGATAGATTGTTAGGCTTCGAAGCCTATTTAGAGCAATCTATATTAAAATCCAAATAAATTAACGTTTTTAACACATTTCTATGCTG